>NZ_WBSL01000003.1:0-130000 GCF_009377345.1 Deinococcus terrestris
CTCGACTCCGTGAAGTTGGAATCGCTAGTAATCGCGGGTCAGCATACCGCGGTGAATACGTTCCCGGGCCTTGTACACACCGCCCGTCACACCATGGGAGTACGTTGCAGTTGAAACCGCCGGGAGCCGCAAGGCAGGCGTCTAGACTGTGGCGCATGACTGGGGTGAAGTCGTAACAAGGTAACTGTACCGGAAGGTGCGGTTGGATCACCTCCTTTCTATTGCGCTCCGCTCCTCTTCCCATCCCTCTGGCCTCACCGCCAGACACAATCCACGCTGACCTCGCCCCCCCGGCTCCCGCCGGGGGGACGCGCCTTTTGGATCGCCGGGTCAAGGAACTTTGACCGGGTACAATCTCCCCATGACCACGCCGTTCGAACAGGCCCAGCAGGATGTCCAGACCCTCTCCAAAAAACCCGGCAACGATACGCTCCTCAAGCTGTATGCGCTGTACAAGCAGGGCTCGGTGGGCGACGTGACGGGCGACCGTCCCGGCGGGTTCGACTTCGTGGGGGGAGCCAAGTACGACGCCTGGGCTGCACTCAAGGGGATGAACGCCGAGGAGGCACAGGCGGAGTACGCGGCACTTGTCGAAACGCTTAAAGCTCGGGGCTGAGGGTTCTCAACCGGTTGGGGTAGCCGCCTCTGGGCAGGCCACCCTTTGTCTTGGTCTGGAAGCACCCACACGGTAAGCTGCGGGGGTGAACCCCGGTTCCTCCGCTTCCCAGACACCCGAACGCGGGGCCTCCAACGGGGGAGAGGCACTCGCCGCCGCCAAGACGCGGATGCGCGAGCTGGCGGCGACCTACGCGAGCGGGCTGCCGGGGCTGGATACGCACAGCCTCCTCGCCGGGTTGGACGCCACCCTGCGGTTCCTGCCGATGGGGGACCGTGACGGCGCCTATGACCCCGAGCACCGCGTCGTGCTGATCAACAGCCGGGTGCGGCCCGAACGCCAGCGCTTCACCCTGGCCCATGAGATCAGCCACGCCCTGCTGCTGGGCGACGATGACCTGCTCAGCGACCTCCACGACGCCTACGAGGGCGAGCGGCTGGAGCAGGTCATCGAGACGCTGTGCAACGTGGGCGCCGCCGCGCTGCTGATGCCAGACGCCCTGATCGACGAGGTGATGGCGCGGCATGGCCCCAGCGGGCAGGCCCTCGCGGAGCTGGCCCGCCGCGCCGACGTGAGTGCGAGCAGTGCCCTGTATGCCCTGGCCGAGAGAACCACCGCCCCTGTTCTTTACGCCGTCTGTGCCGTGAGCCGCCTCGACACGGAGGACGAGGAGGCATCGCCCGGCAAGGGCCTGACCGTGCGGGCGAGCAGCGGCGCTCCCGGCGTCAAATACAGTCTGCGCCCCGGCACACCCATCCCCGACGACCACCCGGTCGCGGTGGCGCTGGCGACCCGGCTCCCGCTCGCGCAGGAGAGCTACGTGCCCTTCCGCTCGGGGCGGCGAATGCCCGCCTACGTGGACGCCTTTCCGGAGCGGCAGCGCGTGCTGGTGAGTTTCGCGCTGGGGCAGCGGAGCGAGCGGGCGGGAGAGGAGGCGGGTGAGTAGCTCCTGGCCAGAGCGTCAGCACCGCCTGACCTTTGGCTTCCCGGTGCCGGGTGGCGTCCGCACCCCGGAGGGCTGGGAAGTCACCTGGACGGGCTGCGCGGTAATGGGCATCCTCAACGTGACGCCCGACAGCTTCAGCGACGGGGGCCGTCACGCCGGGCTGGAGGCGGCCCTGGCCCACGCCCGCGCGATGCGGGACGCGGGGGCCTTCATGATCGACGTGGGGGGCGAGAGCACCCGGCCCGGCGCCGATCCGGTGCCCGCCGACGTGGAAATCGACCGGGTGCGCCCGGTGCTGCGGGCGCTGGCGGGCGAGAGCGTACTGCTCAGCGTGGATACCCTCAAGCCCGAGGTGGCGCGGGCGGCACTGGAGGCGGGAGCACACCTCGTCAACGACGTGTCAGGCTTGCGCGATCCCGCTATGGTGGCTGCATGCGCGGAGGCCGGGGCCGCCGCCTGCGTGATGCACATGCAGGGCGAGCCGCGCACCATGCAACACGCCCCGCACTACGGCGACGTGATGGCCGAGGTTCACGGGTATCTGCGGTCCCAGGCACAGCGGGTACAGGCGGCGGGGGTGCCCTCCGTGCTGCTTGACCCCGGCCTCGGCTTCGGGAAGACCGTGGAGCACAACCTCGCGCTGCTGCGGGCGCTGCCGGACCTGACGGACGGGCAGTGGCCGGTGCTGGTGGGCGCCAGCCGCAAGGGGCTGATTGGCCGCCTCGCGGACGTGCCCGTGGCCTCGGAGCGCGACCCCGGCAGCCTCGCCCTGCACCTGCACGCGGCGCGGCAGGGGGCGGCGATGGTGCGGGTGCACGCGGTGGCCGCGCATGTTCAGGCGCTGCGGGTGCAAGCGGCGCTGAATGGGACCAACGGAGCAGGCCCGCTACAATCGCCCGCATGAGCCGCGTGGTGCTGGAGGGACTGGAGTTTCATGCCCGGCACGGCGTCTTTGAGTCGGAGGCGGCGCTGGGTGCCCGCTTTGTGGTGGACGCCGAGCTGCACTGGGCCTTCGCGGGGATTGCCGACGACCTCGCGGCGGCCGTCAATTACGCTGCCGTCTACGCCTCCATCCGCGAGGAGGTGACGGGTGAGCGCCACCTCTTGATCGAGGTGCTCGCCGACCGCATCGCCCGGCGGCTGCTGCGCGAGCATGGGCGGCTGGAGGCGGTCACCGTGCGGGTGCATAAGCCTTTCGCGCCCCTTCCCGGCGTCTTCCGCGACGTGTACGCCGAGCTGACCCTGCGGGCCGGCGAATGAGGGCGGCGTATGTGGCGCTCGGCGCGAACCTGGGGGACCCTCTGGCCGCTCTGCGTTGGGCCAGGGACGAGCTGGCGCGCCTGGGCACTGTGACTGGTGTGAGCGCCCTGTACCGCACGGCCCCGGTCGGGGGGCCGACAGGGCAGCCCGACTATCTCAATGCCGTGCTGCGCCTGGAGACGGCCCTGCGGCCACCTGACCTCCTTGCCGCGCTGCACCGGCTGGAGGCGGAGGCGGGACGCGAACGCCGCGAACGCTGGGAGGCCCGCACCCTCGACCTCGACCTTCTGCTGTGCGGGGAGGAGGTATGGGAGACGCCAGACCTGACCCTCCCGCATCCTCGCGCCTGGGACCGGGCCTTCGTGCTCGCGCCGCTGGCGGACCTCGCGCCGAGGCTGGCGCATCCGGTGACCGGGGAGCGGGTGGAGGCGGCCCTGGGACGGGTGGGCCGGGCAGGCGTCACGCGGGTGGCGGCCGACTGGTAGGCGAACAGACGGCCCGGTCCCCCCTGGGCACGCTATGCTGCGTCCCGACATGAGCGAGCTGACCTCCTCCAAGCGCAACGGGAACCTGGGCCGCACCCTGCTGTGGGTGGCGATCGTGCTCAGCGTGCTGCTGCTGGGCTTCGTGACCGCCCTGACCATTCGTGCCAACCCCTACGTCAGCGACCGCGAGGCGAACGGGGTCAGCAAGTACAAGTTCCTCGAAGCCTGCAAGGAACAGCTCGCCGAAGACGAACAGCTCGCCTCCCTCCAGGGCCTGCTGCAGCAGAGCGGCCAGCTTCAGGCCGGGCAGCGCCTGACCGCCGAGATCGCCCCCGAACCCGCCGACCTCGTGGCCAGCGTTCAGCCTGCCCAGGGCGGCGGCTGGACCCTGAATGTCCCCGCCAACATTCAGGTGAACGGTGGGGGCGCCCCACTGGGCCAGTTGCCCTTCCAGTGCGCCCACGACAAGGCCCAGAACCGCACGACCGCCCAGCTTCAGCTTCCGGGCGGGGTGTAGGAAGTCGCCAGCGGCCAGTCATCAACAAGGGGCCCCGGCCAGTGCTGGGGCTTTCTTTGTTCTCTGGCGACTGACGAGCTTTTAGAGCACTGTCTCCAGCCCGCTCAGACACTCCTCGGCAATCGCCCGCGCCAGGGGGTCACGGGTGGAGCGGGCGTAGCTCACGCCGAGGTGCAAGTGCTCCGGCCCCGCCTCGTCGCCCAGCAGGGCCAGCGTCTGATAGTAGGCGAGGTGGGTGTGGGCCAAGAGCACGTCGCGGGTGCGCTCGGGGGGCAGGGTCCGCAGCAGCCGCAGCGCTTCCTCGTAGGCCCCCACGGCCTGCTCCTGATCGCCCTCAACCGCCCATTCGCGCCCCAGTTGCAGGTGGCGGGCAGCAGTCAGGTAGGCGGGGCGCATGGAAGGAATTCTAACGCCAGCGGCTATGCTGCGCCCATGTTGGAGGGGGCGGGTCTGGGCTGGCTGGGCGCGGCGCTGCTGATCCTGGCCGGCTACGGCTGGGGCACTCGCGTGTCGGCGGGGCGCTCGCCCCTGCCGCTGGGCTGGATGCTGGCGCTGACCCTGGGGGCAAGTGTGTTGGGGCTGGCGCTGACCATTGAGGCTTTTCTGAGCCACCAGGACGGCCCGCTGGTGACCGGCGCGGTGGGCGCCCTCGCGGCGGCGGCGCTGGCGGTGTTCACGGCGCGGGAATGATAGGGAATGGGCTCCCTTATGCTGGCGTATGGTCCAGCCCATTTCAGGCCGGTTGACTTTATTGGTGGCCGCCATGCTCCTTTCTTCGGCCCTGGCCTGTCCGGTCAAGCCCGGCACCGTCGCGAACAGCCTGTTCAAGGACACGCGGCGGCTCACGCCGATCTGCGGCCCGCTGTACCTGACCTTCAAACAGGCCATGTCCGGAGTGAAATGGACCGAGATGTACGCCCTGGACGCCAAGACGGGCGCCGCGCAGACCGCCTACGTGCTCGCCGGTCTTCAGAAGGGCGGGTACAGGAAGGTCAAGGAGGCGAGGACGCCCCGCAGCCAGACCTATCTCTTCCAGCGCGGCAAGAACACCATCACGGCGGTGGTCGGCCACTCGGGACCCGTGCAGTATCTCGGGTTGGCGGGGCAGTGACAGCAGAGTTCGACGACAGGACGAGGCCGCTTCTCCCCGTTGGAGAAGCGGCCTCTCTGGCCTGCCTTTAGTCCCGGCGGGGCGGGCGCGGTCCCCGGTCCCGGTCGCCGCCGGAGCGGGGAGCACGGGGCTCGCGGGGGGCAATCTTGCCCTCCAGCTCGGGGCGAATCAGGTCGATCTTGCCCCGGTCGTCCACGTTGACGATCTTGACCCGGAGTTTGTCCCCGACGTTCAGCACGTCCTCGACGGCCTGAATGCGCTCCTCGCTCATCTGCGAGATGTGCAGCATTCCGTCCTGACCGGGGAAGAGGTTGACGAAGGCGCCGAAGGGCGCGGTCTTGACCACCGTGCCCTCGTACTCCTCGCCCACGCGGGCGGTCTTGGTCAGGCCCTCGATGCGGGCGCGGACGGCCTCGGCGGCGGCGCTGTCGGCCGAGAAGATGCGGACCGAGCCGTCCTCCTCGACCGTGATCTGGGCGCCCATCGCCTCGAGTTCGCGGATCTGCTTGCCGCCCGGCCCAATCACCTTGCCGATCAGCTCGGGGTTGATCTTGAGGCTGACGATCCGGGGAGCGGTGGGCGACAGCTCGGGGCGCGGCGCGGGCAGCACTTCGGCCATCTTGCCCAGGATGTGCAGCCGGGCGTCGCGGGCCTGAGCGAGCGCTTCCCGCATGATCGCCGGGGTGATGCCGCCCACCTTGATGTCCATCTGGAGGGCCGTCACGCCCTCGGCGGTCCCGCAGACCTTGAAGTCCATGTCGCCCAGCGCGTCTTCCAGGCCCAGGATGTCGGTGAGGATGCGGTAGCGCCCGTCCTCGATGACCAGGCCCATCGCCACGCCCGCGACCGGCGCCCTCAGGGGCACGCCCGCGTCCATCAGCGCGAGGGTCCCGGCGCACACGGTCGCCATGCTGCTCGACCCGTTGGACTCCAGCACCTCGCCCACCACGCGCAGCACGTAAGGGAACTCCTCGAAGGAGGGCAGCACCGCCCGGATCGCCCGCTTGGCGAGGTTGCCGTGTCCGACCTCGCGCCGGGACTGCCCGCCCATGCGCTTGACCTCGCCCGTGGAGTAGGGCGGGAAGTTGTAGTGCAGCAGGAACTTGTCGTTCTCCTCGGTGGTGAGGTCGTCCACCAGAATCTCGTCGCGCTCGGTGCCCAGGGTGGCGACCCCCAGCACCTGCGTCTCGCCGCGCGTGAAGATCGCGCTGCCGTGGGCGCGGGGCAGGGACCGGGTCTCGATCCAGATGGGGCGCACGGTGCGCGAGTTGCGCCCGTCGGCCCGCAGGTCCTCTTCCAGGATGAGGCGGCGCAGTTCCTGCTTTTCCACCTTGCCGAAGGCGCTTTTTAGGGCCAGGATGCGTTCCTCGGCGCCCTCGACCTCGCCCTCGATCATGCGGTCCTGAATGATGCGGTCGCGCAGGGCCTTGAGGTTGGCGCCGCGCTCCTTTTTCTTCACGGTGAGCAGCGCGTCGCGCAGCCCCGCCGTCCGCGCCGCCTCCATAAGTTCGGGCACGAGGTCCGGGGCGAGGTCGCCTTCCGCCAGAATGTTGAACTTCGGCGCCCCGAGTTCGGCCCGCATCTGCTCGATCAAGGACAGGACGCCCTGCATCTCCGCGTGGGCGAACTCGATGGCGCCCACCATCGTCTCCTCGTCCACGACCTGCGCCCCGGCCTCCACCATCATCACGGCGTCGCGGGTGCCCGCCACCACCAGGTCCAGGGTCGAGCGCGTGAGCTGGTCGGTGGTGGGGTTCAGCACGTACCCGCCGTCCACGAGGCCCACCCGCACGCAGGCGGTCGGCCCGCCCCAGGGGATGTCGCTGATGCTCAGGGCCGCCGACGCGCCGATGGGGCCGAGCACGTCGGGCAGGTTCTGCTGGTCGGCCGAGAGCACGGTGATGATGACCTGCGTCTCGTGGCGGTAGCCCTTGGGAAAGAGGGGCCGAATCTGGCGGTCGGTGATGCGGGCCGAGAGGATGGCCCGCTCGCCGGGGCGCCCCTCACGGCGGTGAAAGGAGCCGGGAATCTTGCCGACGGCGTAGTGCCGTTCCTCGAACTCGACGGTCAGGGGCAGGAAGTCCAGCGTGCTCCTGTCCTCGCGGGCCTGCGCGGTCACGAGGAGCATGGTGTCGCCGTAGCGCAGGGTGACGCTGCCGCTGACGAGCTTCGCCAGCTTGCCCGTCTCGATGCTCAGTTCGCGCCCGCCGAGCACCGTGGTGTAGGTCTTTCCGATCATGAGGGTGAGTCTATCCCGCCCCGCCGCACCCCGACGGGATGGTGGGTTGCGGTCGGCTCCAGACGTGTCAGGGTGGGGCCATGTCCATTCCCGCCGCTCCCTTTCCCGCCGCCTACTCCACTCTCTCGGCGCAGGCCCTGGCCGCCTGGGTGGAGGCGCGGTACTCCTGCACCGGCCCCGTCACCTGCACCCTGCTGCGGCGCGGCCTGAACGACACCTACCGGGTGACTGGACTGGCGGGCCGGGACCGCGCGGCACTGCGCGTCTACCGCTCGGGCTGGCGCTCGCCGGGAGAGGTGGAGTGGGAACTCGGCTTCCTGAGGCATCTGGCGGGGGCGGGATGTGCCGTCTCAGGGCCACTCCCGCAACCCGGCGGCGCGTGCTGGGAGGTGCTGGAGGCCGCCGAGGGGCCACGGGTCGCCGCCCTGTTCGGGTGGGTGGAGGGACGCTGGCTGGAGGCGGTGCCGGAGGACGCGGCGGCATACGGGAAGGCGGCGGCCCGTCTCCACACGGCCGCCGACCCCTTCCGCGCGGAGGGGCGCTTCGCCCTGGACCTGGACCATCTGCTGACCCAACCACTGGCGGTCATTCGCCCTCTGCTGGCAGAGTCCCCGGAGGTCTGGCAGGAACTGGAGGCCGCCGCCCACCGCACGCACGCGGCCCTGACCGCCCTGGCCCCGAGGCTGGAGTGGGGTCCCTGTCACGGCGACCTGCACGAGGGTAATGCCCGGCTGGAGGCGGACGGCACGGTGCGCCTCTTCGATTTCGACTGCGGCGGCCCCGGCTGGCGGGCTTACGATCTGGCGGTCTACGGGTGGAGCCTGTTTTCCAACAGCGGTCAGACCCCCGAGGCGGCGGAGGAAGCCTGGCGGGCCTTTCTCGCGGCCTATCAGAGCCTGCGCCCGCTGGGGGCGGCGGACCTCCAGGCCCTGCCCCTCTTCGTGACGGCGCGGGCCATCTGGTTCATGGGCCTGAACGCTGGCCGCGCCCACGAGTACGGCACCGAGGTCCCGGACCTGGGGTTTTTCCAGTACGGCCTGAAGTTCATCCGTGATTGGGAGGCGTGGCCAGAAGCCTGACCCGCGCTGGGCGTACACTCGCCCCATGTCCGCCCCCGCCACCCGCGACGTGCTCCTCACCTGCCCCCTCGACTGCCCCGACGCCTGCCGCCTGCGGATCACCCTGGAGCGTGGCGAGGACGGCCGCGAGCGGGCGGTGAAGCTGACCGGGGACGCGGCGCACCCGTATACGAAGGGTTTTGCCTGCGTGAAGACCGTTCACTACCCAGCGCGGCAGCACCACCCCGAGCGCCCCATTTACCCCCTGCGCCGGGTCAACCCCAAGACCGACCCCGAGCCGCAGTTCGAGCGGGTGACCTGGGACGAGGCGCTGGACGACATCGCGGCCCGGCTGCGGCATCTGCTGGACCGGAACGGTCCCTCGTCCATCCTGCGCTACCACTACGCGGGCACGATGGGCCTGATGGAGAACTCGCACGCCCACGCCCTGTGGCGGGCGCTGGGCACCCCCGAACTCGACGAGACGATCTGCGCGACGGCGGGCACGGCGGCCTGGGCGATGGGCTACGGCTCACGCCTGACGGTGGACCCGCTGGACGTGCCGCACGCCCGCCTGATCGTGCTGTGGGGCATCAACAGCCTGAGCACCCACAGCCACCTCACCCCGCAGATGACGGCGGCGCGGAAGGCAGGCGCCCGCATCATCCACGTGGACCCCTACCGCAACCGCACGAGCGGGTATGCCGACACCCACCTCAAGCTGAAGCCCGGCACAGACGCGGCACTCGCGCTGGGCGTGATGCACGAACTCTTCGCCCACGGCTGGACGGATGAGACATACATCACGGAGGCGACGACCGGGGTGGAGGACCTGCGCGAGGCCGCCCGCGAGTGGACGCCCGAACGCACGGCGGAGGTCACCGGGCTGACCGTGGAGGAGGTGCGTGACCTCGCCCACGCCATCGGGACCACTCGGCCCACCTACATCCGGGTCGGGTACGGAATGACCCGTCACGAGAACGGCGGCACGGCGCTGCGGGCAGTGACGCTGCTTCCGGCGCTGACGGGCGACTGGCGGCAGCGGGGGGGCGGGCTGTGTCTCAGCACCAGCGGGGCCTTCGCGCTCAACCGCGCCCGGCTAGGTGGAGCGCACCTGACCCGCCCGGACGTGCCCCACGTGAATATGAACGAACTGGCGAACGCCCTGGCCCCGGAATCGGGCTTCGGCGCGACCGTGATCTACAACTGCAACCCGGCGGTGGTCGCCCCCGACTCCGCGCGGGTGCGGGCGGGTCTCCAGCGCGATGACCTCCTCGTGGTCGTGCTGGAACAGGCGATGACCGAAACGGCGCGGCTGGCCGACTACGTGCTGCCCGCGACGACCTTCATGGAGCATCCCGACGTGTACACCAGCTACGGCCACCACTGGTTGGGCTACAACCCCGCCGAACTGGAGGCCCCCGGCGAGGCCCGGCCCAACTCCTGGGTGTTTCAGCAACTCGCCCGCCGCCTCGGGGTGACCGAACCCAGCGTCTACTGGACGGTGGATGACCTGCTGGCGGAGGTGCTGGCGACCGACCACCCCCACCTCGCCGGAATCACGCCCGAGCGGCTGAAGGCCGAGGGCACGGTGCGGCTGAACATCCCCGAGGGCTTCCTGCCCTACGCACACGGGGCCGAGACGCCCAGCGGCAAGGTCCAGCTCTCGCCTGCGCCGAGGTATCAGCCGGTGGGTGCGGCGCTGAACCCCGACTACCCGGTGCGCCTGCTCACGCCGCCCGCCCACCACTTCCTGAACTCGACCTACGGCAACCTCGCCAACCTCAACCGCGCCGAGGGAGACGAGCCGCACGTCCTGGTCCACCCCGAGGACGCCCAGGGCTACGGGCTGGAGGACGGCGGCTATGCCCGCATCGTCAGCGAGGTCGGGCAGGTGCGCCGCCGGGTGAAGGTGACGGAAGCCGCGCAGCCCGGCGTGGCGGTGGTGGAGGGGACGTGGTGGGGGCTCTCGGCGCCCGATGGGGAGAGCATCAACGCCGTGACCGCGCAGACGTTGACCGACTTGGGCGGCGGGAGCACCTTCCACAACACGCGGGTGCGGCTGGAGCAGGCGAACTAAGGAACTATTGACTGGTCTACTGCGTAGCAATTTTTATGCAGCATAAAAATTTTAGTAAGCACATATGGCTTACTCGTTATCTTATTGTCGGGGCTCTGTTGGTAATTGCTGTCTGGGCGCTCCTCGGTGGCTCTGACCTTGGTGAGCGTGCGGGATTTGCACAAGCTGTCTTGGCAGGAGTTTTGTTGTGGGCTACTTGGAATGCTATTGATAGAAGTGATTCTCAAATTGAAAAAGCTCAAAAACAAATCGACATAGCCCAATAGATGCTGGTTATTGAATCTAAGCCTAATCTGGTGATAGATCATAGTGAAAAAGACTACAAGATTAAACTAACAAATTTGGGAAAGTACCCTATCCTTATAAAGAGGACAAATTTATACCCTCTCATTTCACTAGAAGATGAACTGAGGTCAGAGATGATTTTTCCTTTAAAAAGTATCGAGATAGACGTTCCAATATCAGAGCATTATCCAGGGCTTGCAGAAGGCGACATCCCCGAAAGTTACAATCTAGAGATTGCAATGTACTACTCTAATCCAAACGGAAAGATTTGGCGTCAGCGCTTCATCCTGTGGCGCGAGAGCTGGCTGTATGGTGAGCACGAGGTCACAGATTGGCACATGAAGCTAGGTGATCTAATTGAGGAAGAGGACCGACTGTTTTTTTCCTTTGACAAATTAGGAAGTTAGGACGGCGGGTGCGCCTACCCCTCCAGCATCCGTGCCCAGCCCTCCGGGTCCTCGCCCACGGTCAGCACCTTGCCGCCGCGCACCAGCGGCAGCCGCAGCAGCTCCGGCGTCTCGATGATGCGGGCGATGATGCCTTCCTCGGTGGTACGGAGGTAGGCGAGGTTGCTGCGTTCATACGCCTTGCCTTCCAGGTCCAGCAGCGCGTTCAGCCCGAACTTCTGCACGAAGCGGGCGAGTTCGCCTTTGGCGATAGGCTTGGCGGCCAGATCGACGAAGTGAATCTTGACCCGCCGCTCCTTGAAAAAACGCTCGGCGGCGCGGGTGGCGGCACTCTTTTTCAGGCCGAACATCTGAACCTGGGGGGCGGTCATGGGGGGATTGTAGTCGCCAGTTGCCAGCTTCCAGCCGCCAGCAAAAGACCCCGACCTGGGCCGGGGCAAATGCCGTTTGGTTCTGGCAACTCAGTTCGTGTACAGCCCCATTCCCTCATCGTCCCGCCCGCTCACCGGCAGGCCGAGGTGGTCGTAGGCGTGGGCAGTGGCGACGCGGCCACGGGGCGTGCGCTTGATGAAGCCGAGCTGGATCAGGTACGGCTCGTACACGTCCTCCAGCGTCAGGGCGTCTTCGCTGATGGCGGTGGCGAGGGTATCTACGCCCACCGGGCCGCCCGCAAAGCGGTGGATCAGGGTTTCGAGGTACTTCTTGTCGCGGTCGTCGAGGCCCGCCGAGTCCAGCCCCTGCTTGTCCAGCGCGTCGTGGGCACGCGCCATTCCGATCACCGGCTCACCGGCCACGTCCGCGTAGTCGCGCACCCGGCGCAGCAGCCGCTTGGCGATGCGCATGGTGCCGCGCGACCTGGCCCCGATCTCCAGCGCGGCTTCCTCCTCCAGCCCGAAGCCCAGCAGCCGGGCGTCGCGCAGCAGGTTGACGCCGATTTCCTCTGCTGTGTAGTACTCCAGGTGCTCGATAATCCCGAATCGACTGCGCATGGGCGCCGTGATCAGGCCGGGCCGGGTCGTCGCCCCCACCAGCGTGAAGCGGGGGAGGGGCAGCTCAATGGTCCGCGCCGCCGGTCCCTGCCCCAGCACGATGTCGAGCTTAAAGTCCTCCATCGCGGGGTAGAGGTGCTCCTCGGCCACCCGCCCCAGCCGGTGAATCTCGTCGATGAACAGCACGTCGCCTTCCTCCAGGCTGTTCGTCAGGATGGCGGCGAGGTCGCCCGGCTTCTCGATGGCGGGACCCGACGTGACGCGGATGTTCACCCCGAGTTCGTGCGCGATGATGTGCGCCAGCGTGGTCTTGCCGAGTCCGGGCGGGCCAAAGAGGAGCGTATGATCCAGCGCCTCACGGCGACCCTTGGCCGCTTGGAGGTACACCGAGAGCTTCTCCTTGAGGCGTTCCTGCCCCACGTACTCGGTCAGCGTCTTGGGCCGCAGGGCGGCGTCGAGCGGTTCGGTCATGCTGCCCATATTACGCTATTTGCGAAATAGGGTGGGCCGGGTTGAGTGGAGGTCACGACCCGCCGTAGGTCCGGATCAATCCCGGCAGGTCGGCGGCCAGGGTGCCGTCCAGCACCTCACCGTTGGCATACACGCGCACGAAGCGGCCCTGGGGGTCCACCACGCTGACCTGATCGCCGTGGATGCGGGCGGCCTCGGCGGCGGTCGCCCCGGCCTGCTGAGCGTTGGCGGCGCCGTCCCCCCCACTCTGGGCTTCCCCATCCGCGTGGGCCAAGTGGGCGCTGTGGTCCTCGGCGGGCTGGGGCTGCGGCTTCACGTTCGCCACGAACATGACGCGGGCGGCCTCGTCGATGGCCCTCGCCTCGCCCGTCAGGCCAGTGAAAGCCGGGTTGAAGCGGCCCAGATAGTCGCGCACCACCTCGGGCCGGTCGTGCTCCGGGTCTACCGTGATGAACTGCACCTGCACCCGCTCGCGCTGAGCTTCCGGCAGGTCGGCGTACACCCGCGCGAGACTCGCCAAGGTCGCCGGGCACACGTCCGGGCAGCGCACGAAGCCGTAGAAGACCAGCCGCATCTTGCCGCCCGAGTCGTTCAGGGGGGTCTCCTCGCCCCGGTCGTTCAGGAGGGACAGGGCGGGCAAGGTTACCGGGGTGTCGAGCGCCGTCCCCCCGGACGCGCTGGGAGAGACACCCCGGTACAGCAGCAGCCCCCCCAGGACCGCCGCGACCGCCAACAGCACCGCCGTGAGCCACTTCATCGGGCCGAGGCTAGCGGGGGGGCAGGGGGCGGGGTGTCCCAGGGGAGTCGCCAGTCGCCAGGGAACAGTCGCCAGGCAAAAAGATGGTGGGAGCGCTCGTCACGCTCCCACTTCCAAGTGAATCTGTTTAGCCTTCTGGCGACTGGCGACTGGCCGCTGGCGACGCCCTCACCACGCGTAGAAGATCGCCACGATGAGCAGCCACACCACATCCACCAGGTGCCAGTACAGGCTGGCGGCCGTGAGAGATCCGTGGTTGTACTTGTCCATCTTGCCGGTCAGCGCCTGGTAGTAGGGCAGCGCGATGCCGGTGCCGCCGATCAGGATGTGCAGCCCGTGCAGGCCCACGATGATGAAGAAGCACGACTGCCACAGGTTCTGCGTCCAGTCGCTTTCCACGCCGAACAGCGCGAACTCGTACACCTGGAAGATCATGAAGACCGCGCCCAGGATCAGGGTGATCAGCAGGCCCAGCCGGAACCAGGTGTAGCGGCCCTTGTGGTGGTCCTGCTCGGCCTTGTGAATCACGAAGGACGAGGTCACCAGAATCAGGGTGTTCACGGCGGCCAGCCAGATGCTGGGCCGCAGTGCGGGCGGCTCGGCGGCGCCCACGATGCGCAGGTACACGTACCCGGCGATCAGCACGCCGAAGAGGCTGATTTCCGAGATGATGAACCACGCCATGCCCATGAAGCCGTTGTCGTACTTGGTCAGGTGGTGGTGCTCGACCGGCACGGCGTATTCACGGGTGCCCGCCCACTTGAACAGCGAGTACAGGAACAGCGGAATGGACAGGTACAGGATCACCGTGGAGATCTGGAAGTTCAGGCTCGCCTCGGAAAAGGCCTGCAATCCGCCTGCCGGGGTGTAATTGGTAAACCAGCCGTAGCTCAGGCCGTAGCCCATCAGCAGCAGCGAGAGCGCCGTCATGAAGGGCCAGATGGAGTCCTGCGGCAGGTGGATGCTCTTGGGGTCCACGGGCGTCAGGGTCTGCCCACTCTTTTCCCAGTCGTACAGCGGCCGCTCGGTGGGGAAGGTGGTGGGGAACTCGTGCGCGAAGTTGTAGGCGGCAGGGGGGGACGCCGCTGTCCACTCCAGCGTGAAGCCGCCCCAGGGGTTGTTGGAGGCCGTGATGGGCTTACGCAGGCTCTGGAGCATGTTCCAGACCCACACGATCCCGCCCGCGAGCAGCACCAGCGCCCCGATGGTCGAGATGAAGTTCAGCTCGGTCCAGGCGAAGTTGCCCGCCGGGTAGGTGTAGTAGCGCCGGGGCATGCCCAGCAGGCCCAGGATGTACTGCGGCAGGAAGGTCAGCCACGATCCGACCATAAAGAGCCAGAAGTGCCACATCCCCAGCCGCTCGTTCAGGAAGCGCCCAGTCATCTTGGGCCACCAGTAGTAGATGCCGCCCATCGCCAGGAACGCGGTGCCGAACATCATCACGTTGTGGAAGTGTGCCACCACGTAGTACGAGTTGGTGACCTGGTAGTCGAAGGGCACCATGCCCAGCGAGACGCCGGTGATCCCGCCGATCAGGAAGTTGAAGATGAAGCCCACCAGCCAGAAGGTCGGCGTCTTCATGATGATGCGCCCGCCCCACAGGGTGCCGATCAGGTTGAAGATCTTGACGCCCGTGGGCACGGCCACGATCAGCGTGGCGATGGCGAAAGCGATCTGCCAGCCTTCAGGCAGGCCGATGGCGAAGATGTGGTGCGCCCACACCAGCAGCGAGACGAGCACGATGCCCAGCAGCGAGTACACCATCACCCGGTAGCCGAACAGCGGCTTGCGGGCCATGGTCGAGGCGATCTCGGCGGCGATGCCCAGGTAGGGCAGCAGCATCACGTACACGGCGGGGTGCGAGTAGAACCAGAAAAACTGCGTGAACAGGATGGGCGTGCCGCCGATGCCGGGGTTGAACATCGAGAGGCCCAGCTTGAGTTCAAGGAAGGTCACCAGCGCCGCCGCCGTCAGGCCGCCCAGGCTAATGAGCTGCAGCAGGCTGGTCGCGAAGATGCTCCAGCAGAAGATGGGCATCTTCCACAGGCTCATGCCCGGCGCCCGCATGTTCACGATGGTCGCCGCGAAGTTCGCGCTGCCCAGCAGCGACCCGATCCCGTTGAGGATCACGGCCACCATGAACACGCTCACGCCCGTCTGGTTGCCGTCCACCGACAGCGGGTAGTAAAAGGTCCAGCCCACGCCCGGCAGCCCGCCCTGGAACAGCCCTGTCAGGATCAGGACCAGGCTGGCGATAAAGGACCACACCGCGAAGGTGTTCACGCGCGGCAGCGCCACGTCGCGCACGCCGAGTTGCAGCGGCAGGAAGAAGTTCCCGAAGCCGAACAGCCCAATCGGAATCAGGAAGAAAAAGAGCATGATCGCGGCGTGCCCGGTCAGCACCTCGTTGTAGGTGTTGCCCACCAAAAAGCCCTGGTCCGGCAGCGCGAGCTGGAGGCGCAGGGCGACGGCCATCAGCCCCGCCACCCCGAACGCGATGATCGAAACGAGGATGTACAGCAGCCCGATCTTCTTGTGATCGGTGGTCATCATGTAGTCCTTGATGACCTCCCAGGCTCCCCGCCGGGCGGAGGTCGCCGTGGGCTGTGGCGCGTGCTGAACCGTCACTGGGAGCCTCCTTGGGCGTCTTGGGCGCTGCCGATCACGGGCGTGCCGCGCCAGTAGTCGGCTTCTTCGGGCAGGCGCAGGCTGCGCAGGTACGCGGCGATGTCCGCGAGTTCGGCCTCGGTCAGGACGCCGCCCTTTTGCTCCTTGCCGTTGACCTGATAGGTCGCGCCGTTGTAGGGGGGCATCAGGCTGCCGGGCTTGACGCCGGGGCTGTTCGCCAGCCAGGGAATCAGCATCTCTTCGGCCCGCTCGCCTTCCCACATCCCGGCGCCCAGCGTGCGGCGGGTGCCGAAGAAGCTCAGATCAGGCCCGGCCGCCCCGTTGGCGGGCGTGCCCTGCACCCGGTGGCAGGCGGCGCAGGCGAGCGCCCCGGTCGAGGCCTTGCCCTGCATGAAGAGGGTATAGCCGCGCTCCTCGGCGCTGCCGGGGGCGGGCGTGGGGGCGCGGTAGGCCGCCGCCGCCGCCAGGAACGCGTTGTAGCGCTCGGGCTCCAGCGCGATCACCTTGAAGCGCATGTTGGCGTGAGAAGCCCCGCACAGCATCGAGCAGTTGCCCTGGTACGCGCCGGGGCGGTCGGTGTCGATCTGCCAGGTCTTCTCGGTGCCGGGGGTCGCGTTGCGCTGCCCGCCCAGGTTGGGCGCCCAGAAGGCGTGCATCACGTCGCCGGAGGTGATCGTCACGGCCACCGGGTTGCGGGTGGGCATCACCATCTCGTTGCCGTTGGTGACCACGCCGCCCGCTGCCGCCGTGGCGGTGGGGTAGCTGAAGTTCCACCAGAACTGCCGCGAGAGCGCCGTGACGGTCGTGGCGTTCTCCGGGGTGGGGTTCAGCCGGGCCATCGAGCGCACGGTGAGCACGCTCAGCACGATCACGATCAGGACGGGCACGGCCACCAGTGCCACTTCCAGGCGGTTGTTGCCGTGGAACTGCGCGGGCTCGGCCGAGTTGTTCTCCTCACGGAAGCGCCGCACCGTGGCGAACAGGGCGTAGGACACGCCGATGAAGATGATGATCGAGAAGGCGATGGCCCACACGCTCATCCAGAAGATCTCGCGGTTGAAGGCCGACGACATGTCGCCGAAGGTGACGAGCTGGTTCGACTCCTGACAGCCCGTCAGCAGCGCCGCTCCCGCTGCAAGCAGGGCGGCCCGCGCTGGGAGCCCCCGGCCTCCCCCTCGGCCGCGCAGGCGGCCACTCTGGTTGGTGTTCAATGTCACTCCTTTCCTCTTTCCTCGCGCCCCAGTGTAGTCGCTTCCACCGGAACCTTGCACCTTCCAAAACCGCCCGCCCCGCGCAGTTCGCGGCAGGGTCGACCGAGCGGTCAGGGATGCTCCCCATGAGAGCAGGCTGGGAGGTAGGCAAGTGTCCTTTGAGCCGGGGAGGCTGCACTCATGAAAGCCTTGCTAGGGCGGCCTGCCGGGTCCATCGGGTTAAGGAGGATTCGGTCAATGGGCGGGCCGCGCACCCCCTCCTTTGGGAAGCGCACGGCCCGCCTGGGACGAAAGTCGGCTCAGGCCAGCAGCACCCGGTCCAGCGCCCCCGCCAGGAACAGCAGCGCGAGGTACAGCATGGAATAGAGGTACAGCGGCAGCGTGACCGGGCGCTCGATCTTGCGGCCCGCCATCACGTGTCCGCGTAGCCGCCACGAGAGCACCAGCAGCCACGCGCCCAACCCCAGCGCCGCCACGAAGTACAGCCCCCCGACCGCCTGAAAGAAGACCGGCATCACCGAGAGCACCACCGTATAGATCGCGTACAGCCAGATCTGCGCGGCCGTCAGGCGGTCGCCGTGCACGACGGGCAGCATAGGAATACCGACCTCGCGGTACTCCTCCTTGATCATCAGCGCGAGCGCCCAAAAGTGCACCGGCGTCCAGAAGAACACGATGGCGAAGAGAAACCACGCCACCAGCGGCAGATCACCCGTCACCGCCGCCCAGCCCACCAGTGGCGGGAAGCACCCGGCCGCGCCCCCCAGCACGATGTTGTGCCAGGTCGTGCGCTTGAGCCACAGGGTATAGATCACCACGTAGGTGAAAAATCCCGCCAGACTCATCCACGCGGCCAGCGGCGTGGCCCACACCCACAGGGCCAGGAAGGAGAGCACTTGCAGGGCCGTGCCGAAGATCGCCGCCTCGCGGGTGCCGATCAGCCCGCTGGAGGTGGGCCGCCCCGCCGTGCGCTTCATCCGCAGGTCGATGTCGCGGTCGATGATCATGTTGAACACGCCTGCCGACCCCGCCGAGGCGTACCCGGCGAGGCTGACGACGATCAGCAGCCACAGCCCCGGCCAGCCTTCGGCAGCCATCACCATCGCGGTGAGGGTGGTCCACAGCAGCAGGCTGATGACCTTGGGCTTGGTTAGGGCGAGGTAGTCGCGCCAAGTGGGGCGGGGGGAGGCCGTGCCCGCCGGGGAGGCGGAGGCGGCGAGGTGGCTGTCCGTCATGCCGTCACCTCGGGGGGGGCCGCACGGGCCGGGGTCGGCACCCGGCGCAGGGTGGTCAGCGCTTCATACCCCAGCAAAACGGTCACGAGCCACATGATGCACGCCAGCAGCAGGTGCGTGAGCTGCATCCAGTCGGGGGCCTTCAAGGCCACGTTGGCAAATCCCACCGCCATCTGCGCGGCGATCACCCCGAACAAGGCGGCGCCCCAGCGCGTGACGGCCGGGGAAGGCCGCCAGCGCCGCAGCGCCCCCACCATCCACACCAGGTAGACGGTCGTGAGCACCGCGAGCATGGGGTGAACCACCCGCAGGTTCTCGATCAGGCCAGCGGTCGCGCCGAAGTCGCGCCGCACCGTGTCCAGCGGCGTGCCCGGTGCGGGCGTGAACAGCAGGTCGCCCAGCGCGGTCACTGCGCCCGCCATGCCCAGCACCAGCGTGAGGCCCAGGCCCACGGCCAGCACGCCCAACGCCCGGCCCTGCCCACGCAGCCGCAGCGCCGGGCGCCCCGAGGCCCACAGCGCCGTGAGCAGCAGGGCGCCCAGCAGCAGGAAGGTGTTGGCGAGGTGAATGCCCTGCACCAGGCCCCGCGCGGGGTCGGTCGAGTCGGCGGTCAGGCCGAGGAGCACCTGCACGCCGCCCACCAGTCCCTCCAGCAAGATCAACCCGAAGCTCAGCACCGCGCCCAGCCGGACCGGGTGGCCCTTCGGGGTGGCCCGGAAGGCCAGGGCGATCAGCGCCAGGGCCAGCAGCCCGCTCGCCCCGCTGGTCAGGCGGTGGCTGAATTCGATCAGGGTGTGGACCGTGGGGCTTTGCGGCACCACCACCCCGTTGCACAGCGGCCAGTGGTCGCCGCACCCGGCGCCCGCCCCCGTGATGCGGACCACCGCCCCCCACAAAATGACCAGCACGTTGTAGGCCAGGGCCGCCCACGCCAGCCGGGGGAGCCACGCGCCCGCACCCGTGCGGGGAACCGTCAGCGTTCCGCTCATCTTCCTCCTCTGCTGTTTCCCGCCGCGCCTCGGCCCGGCTCTGCACCGGGGGCGCGGTCAACCCGGCTATTCTAATCGCCCCGCCCCGCTGAAAATTGTCCCCTGGCCCGGTCCCCCCTTCCCGCGTTCGCCCCCCCGAGGTGCCCATGCTCCGCTCCGAAGTCAATGCCGCCCAGCGCCGCGCCCTCGCCCTGCTGCGCGAATTGCGCTTCGCCGCGCCGCCCTGGGTAACCTGGGGGCCGGGGGACTGGGCCGCGCAGCCGGAGGTCGCCGCCTATTGCCGCGCCCGGCAGATGGGCTGGGACGTGACCGATTTTGGCTCGGGCGACTTCGCCCGGCGGGGGCTACTGCTGATCTGCACCCGCAACGGCCGCCCCGGTGTGCCCGGCGACGTGCCCTACGCCGAGAAGCTGCTGCTGGTGGGCGAGGGGCAGGAGACGCCGCTGCACACCCACCACCACAAGACCGAGGACATCATTCACCGGGGGGGTGGGGTCCTGGTGATGGAACTGGCGCTCGTCGGGCCGCAGGGCGAGGTCCGTGACGTGCCCGTACCCGTCACCACCGACGGCCGTCTGCGCCACGTCCCGCCGCTGGCCCCGCTCGCCCTGCACCCCGGCGAGAGCATCACCCTGCGGCCGGGGACCTACCACCGCTTCTATGCGCGGCCCGGCGGCGGTCCGGTCCTCGCCGGGGAGGTCAGTGCCGTGAACGACGACCTGCACGACAACGTCTTTCTGGAGGCGGTGGGCCGCTTTCCCCCGGTGGAGCCTGAGGAGGCGGCCCTCTACCCGCTGTGGAGCGAGGTCGGAGGCGTGGACGGGCACTGACTGTCCGGACACCCGCCCCGGCCCCTGGCCTCTAGACTGCCGGGCGTGGCACCGATCATCAACCAGTGGGCCGTCATCACCATCGTCCTGAGCGGCATCGCGCTCGTGTTCGGTGTCGTCTTTATCCGCCGGGGCAACCGCGAGGCGCACATGCGGGCCATGCTCACCGCGAGTGCCCTTGCCACCGTCTTTCTGGTGCTGTACCTCACCCGGCTCGCGCTGGGCTACGAAAAGGCCTACGCCGGGCCGGATGGGTGGCGGGGCGCGTATTTCACGCTGCTGATCAGCCACATCATCCTGGCCGCCGCCAACCTGCCCCTCGCGCTCGGCGCCCTGTGGCACGCTTGGAAGGGCCTGCGGGCCGCCGGAAACCTCGGCAACATCGATGCCCCCGCCGCCCGCCCGTCGTTCAACCGCCACCGCGCCTGGGTGCGCTGGACGGTCCCGGTGTGGCTGTACGTGGCGGTCACGGGCTGGATCATCTACCTCGTGCTAGGGAGGTACGGGGAAGTGGTCACGGGGTAAGGGAGCGGCCAGCCACCCGCTTCCAGCGGTCAGCACTCACGGCCCTTGGCTGGCGGCTGGTTGCTGAAAGCTGATAGCGTTTTCCTCATGAAGCGCTCCGTCCCCGACCTGATCCAGGCTGCCGACCCGCTGGTGATGGTGACGGCCTACGACTATCCGGGCGCCCGGCACGCCGAGGCCGCCGGGGTGGACCTGATTCTGGTCGGCGACAGCCTGGGCAACGTGGTGCTGGGCTACGACTCGACCGCCCCCGTGACGCTGGCCGACATGATCCACCACGGGCGGGCGGTGAGGCGGGGTGCTCCGGAGACGTTCCTGGTGGTTGACCTCCCCTTCGGCACCTATCAGACGGGCGCCGGGGACGCGATGCGCTCGGCGGTGCAGGTGATCCAGCAGACCGGGGCGGACGCCGTGAAGATGGAGGGCGCGACCCCCGAGATTCTGGAGGCTGTGACGGTCCTGACCCGCAACGGCCTCCCGGTGATGGGCCACGTCGGCCTGATGCCCCAGACCGCGACCGCGCAGGGCGGCCTGAAGGTGCAGGGCCGCGACGAGGAGGGAGCGCGGCGCACGCTGGACGGGGCACTGGCGTTGCAGGAGGCCGGAGCGTTCAGCGTCGTGCTGGAAGCGATTCCTGCCCGGCTGGCCCGGCTGATTACTGAGCGGCTCGCGGTCCCGACCATCGGGATTGGCGCCGGAGTCCACTGCCGGGGTCAGGTGCTCGTGTACCACGACCTGCTGGGGCTCTATGAGGGCGACGAGAAAAAGCTCGCCAAGCGCTACGCCGAAGTGGGCCGCACCTCCCGCGAGGCGCTGGAAGCCTACGCCCGCGAGGTCCGCGCCCGTGAGTTTCCCGGCAAGGAACACAGCTTCGTGATGAAGGACGAGGTACTGGGGAAGCTGTACTGATCCGGAGGTAGGCCCCCCCCTCCCCCCTCCACCCGTCTGGGGGACCTCCACATCTGCGCTGCCGCGGCCGTGATGGGCGTGTTATGACAGGAGGAAGATGTCTCCTCGTCCCCTGGGACCGGCCGACCTGCCCGAGCGAATCGCGCGGGTCTATTTCCGGTTGCTGGTGCCGTTGGTGGCGGCGGCGGTGCTGTGGATCATCTCGGCGCTGACGGGGAGCGTTCACCCGCTCGTGGCGCTGTTCTCGGGCACGCTGGCGATGTTCGCGCTGCTGCACCTGCTGCGCCCTGGCTGGAGCGAGGGGCTGCGGCTGGCCTTCGCCGTCAGCGTGCTGGTGTTTGTAGCGGTCCTGGGCCTGGAACCGCAGCGGCTTGGTGTCCGGGCCCCGTACCACGAGCTGATTGTTCACCTGTTGCTGCTGCTGATTCCGCTGAACGTGCTGATCTGGCACCTGCTGTTCAGCGACCGGCCCCGGCGGGCGCGAGCGCTGGTGCTGGCCCTGACGGCGGCGGGCACCCTCGCGGCGACCCGCTGGGAGGACGTGGCGACCACACACCTGACGACCTCGGCGCTGCTGCTGGCGGTCAGCCTCGTCACGCACTTTTTCGCGGGAGCGGTCGTGATCTTGCAACGCCGCATGCGCGAGGAAGAGCGCCTTGCCCGGCAAGACGCCCTCACCGGCCTGGGCAACCGTCTGGCCTTCACCGAACTGTGCGCCCAATGGCCCCAGACAGTCCCCTCCGGCGTGCTCGCGGTGCTGGACATCGACCATTTCAAGGTGGTCAACGACCGCTGGGGCCACGAGGCCGGGGACCGGGTGTTGCAGGGCGTGGCGACCGTACTGCGCGAGGTACTGGGCGGCAGTGTGCCCCTCTTCCGCTGGGGCGGCGAGGAATTCGTGGTGTGCCTGCCGGGCCGCTCGGCCCACGAGGCCGCGCGGCTGCTCGAGGGCGTGCGGGCAGGCATCGCCGGGCATACCTTCGGGGAGGGCCAGCAGGTCACCCTCAGCGTGGGCCTGTGCGCCTACGGCCTGCAGCAGGGCCTCGCCCACGCCTTTTCCCAGGCTGACGCCGCCCTGCGGCAGGCCAAGGACAGCGGGCGCGACCGGCTGGTGATGGCCCCGGCGGCGTAAGAGCAGGCAACTTCCAGCTGCCCGCAAAAGAAGAAGAGAGCTTCAGCGCGTGCTGAAGCTCTCCTGGACTGGTGGCTGGCCGCTCAGTTCCAGCGCCCGCCCCGCTCCCGGCGCACTTCCGGCTCGGGGGCGGCGTAGGTTTCCTCGGCGCGGCTGAGCTTCTTGCGGCCGTACAGCCCCTCCAGCACGAACTCGGTCGCGCTCGCCCGAACCGAGTCGTCGGGGCTGCTCGCCACCTGCGCGGCGAGGTCGGTCAGGCCGGGCACGTCCTTCGCCGCCTTCAGGGCGCTCGCCGCGTCTCCGCCCTGCGGAAAGCGGAAGACGTTGCCGTCCTCGAACCACTTTTCCAGCTCGCGGGTGTCCGCGCTGCCGTAGTGCCGGGCGAACACGGCCCCCGCGGCCTTGCGAATCACGTCGCGGGCGACCTGATCGGCCCCCTTAAGTTCGCCCTCGTACTCCAGTTCCAGCTTGCCGGTGATTGCCGGAAGGCCCGCGTACACGTCCGAGACGCGCACGACCGGGGAGTCGCCGGACACCAGCGCCCGGCGCTCGGCGTTGGCCGCCGCGAGCTCCATCAGGCTGATGGGGAGACGCTGCGATACGCCGCTCATCTTGTCCACCCGACCGTCCTCGCGGGCCTGGAAGGCGATTTCCTCGATCAGTTCCGAGATGAAGCCGGGCACGGTGACGCCCTCGGCCCGCACCGCCTCCTGCGCGGTGATGTCCATCCCGAGCCGCACGTCGCTGGGGTAGTGGGTGCGGATTTCCGAGCCGATGCGGTCTTTGAGGGGCGTGACGATCTTGCCCCGCGCCGTGTAGTCCTCAGGGTTGGCCGAGAAGACCAGCATCACGTCGAGTTCCAGCCGGATGGGGTAGCCCTTGATCTGGACATCACCCTCCTGAAGGATGTTGAACAGGGCCACCTGCACCTTGGGCGCGAGGTCGGCCAGCTCGTTCACCGCGAAAATGCCCCGGTTGGCACGCGGCAACAACCCGAAGTGCATGGAGCGCGTGTCGCCGAGGCTGGTGCCCAGGCGGGCGGCCTTGATGGGGTCCACGTCCCCGATCAGGTCGGCAACCGTCACGTCGGGGGTGGCGAGCTTTTCCACGTAGCGGGCGTCACGCGGCAGCCAGCGGATGGGCAGGTCGTGCCCGTGGACTTCGAGCAGGTGCCGCCCCTCCGCGCCGATGGGGTTGATGGGATCGTCGGGCATATCCACCCCGTCAATGACGGGCACCACCTCGTCGAGGAGTCCGGTGATCGCCCGCAGGATGCGGCTCTTTGCCTGCCCGCGCAGCCCCAGCAGGATGAAGTTCTGCCGCGCCAGCAGCGCGTTCACGAGTTGCGGGATAACGGTGTCGTCGTAGCCCACCACGCCGGGAAACAGCTCCTCGCCGCGTCTGAGCTTGCGGGTCAGGTTCTCGCGGACCTCGTCCTGCACGGTCCGCGCCCGACCGTCGAAGGGCGAGCGCCCCGCGTACTCCGGCGTCTGCAACAGTTCTCCGAGCGTCCGAGGTCTGTTTTCCATAGCTAGCGCGGAAGCTAGCACGCGTCCCGGCGCGGGAATGTGCGGCTTACGGGGGTCACGAGGTCGCGGCGCTGGTGGCAGCGGCGCTTTCGTGATCGTCCTCCAGCACCTTGTAGGCGCAGGTGGCGGCCAGCGCGGCGAGCAGGGGCGGCAGGCCCTCCGGCAGGGCGAGGGCCACGTCCTTGCCCTCCACCGCGCCGCCGATGCGCCCGCTGAGGCGCCGGGCCGTGGCGTGCAGCTTCACGTCCTTGCCCATCACGCGCCCGGAAAAGCGGCCCTCGATGCGGTCGCCCCGCTGCGTCAGCGCCACGTCGTCCCCCTCGACCCGCCCCCCTAGGCGCACGGCCACCCGGTCGGGGGTCACGTCACCGTCCACGTCGAAGCCCGCGAAGGTGCCGCCCACGCGCCCGTCCACGTCGCCCCCGCGCAGGGTCAGGTCGAGGTCCTTGCCTTGGAAACGCCCGCCGATGCGCCCGCGCAGCCGCGTGCCGTCCCACTCGGCGTGCAGGTCGTAGCCCACCGTGAGACCGCCGATTCGTCCTTCGAGGTTGTTCATCGTCACCGGGTACGTGGCGCAGCCACGGAAGGTTGCGGTTCACTCTGTCCCATGCCCCCGCGCCCCACCACACCCACCGACGCGCCTACCCTCGCCGTGCACCGCTTTCCCGACGGGGCGGACGCCGGGGAGCGGGCCGCCTATGCCGCGTGGGTGGCGGGAGCGATGGAACGTGGCGTGTACCTGGGCTTCCTGGCCGAGCACGGGGGGCGGGTGGTCGCCGGGGCGGGCCTGACCCTGCTGGAGTGGGGACCGACGCGCGGCGACCCGCAGCCCTGGCGGGGCCGGATCGTGAACGTCTGGACCGATCCCGACTTCCGGCGGCGCGGCCTGGCCCGCGAGCTGGTGACCTGCTGCATGGAAGTCGCTCGGGAACGTGGCGTGACCCACCTCAGCCTGGGGACCACCGAGGCGGGCCGGGCGCTGTACGAGGCATTGGGCTTCCGGACCAGCGGAACGGAAATGGTGCGCCGGGAATGAAGTCGCCCCCACCGTCTTCCCAGAGAGCGGAGCGGGAGGCCAGGGTACGGTTTGAGGTATGAAACGAATGCTGCTTGCGGCCCTGACCCTGCTGCCCCTGATCGCGCTGCCCACGGCGGGAGCCGACGACGTGACCTGCTCGGGCACGCTCCGCAACCGCACCGTGGACGGTGACGTGAAGGTGCGTCGGGGCGCCACCTGCACCCTGATCAACGTGCGGGTGGACGGCAATGTGGAGGTCGAACGGGGCGGCAGCGTCACCATCCGCAACAGCACCATTGACGGCAACGTCGAGGGCGAGGACGGCTTTCGCCAGATCACTGTGACGGGTAGCCGGGTGGACGGCAACCTCAAGGGCGAGCGTGGCGGCGGCGTGACCGTGGAAAACACCCGTGTGGACGGCAACATTGAGCTGGAACGCAACAGCGGCGCCCTGCGCGTCAGCCGCGTGACCGTGGACGGCAACCTGGAATGCGAGAACAACGCCCGCACGCCCACCGGGGGCAGCAACCGCGTGGAGGGCAACCGCGAGGGCCAGTGCCGCAGGCTCTGAGCGGCTGAGGGCGGGTTCAGGGCCGCTGCCCCGTGTGGGGAGTGGCCCTTTCCTTTGCGCGTCCGGGACGCGGTCCCGCGCTATGCTCGCCCCCATGTACCGCGCCGTTATCGGGCTGGAAGTTCACCTGCAACTGCGGACGCGCTCGAAACTGTTCAGCGCTTGCCCGGCCGACTACCACGGGGCGGACCCCAATACCTTCGCGGACCCCCTCACCCTGGGGCTGCCCGGCACCCTGCCCACCCTCAACCGCGAGGCAGTGGACCTCGCGCTGATGTTCGGCCTCGCGCTGAACTGCGACGTGTCGGGCTTCACCCAGTTTCACCGCAAGAATTACTTCTACCCCGACTCGCCGAAGAACTTTCAGCTCTCCCAGTACGACCGCCCCGTGGCGCGGGACGGGTATCTGGACGTGGGGACCGAGCGGGTGCGAATCAAACGCGCCCACCTCGAAGACGACGCGGGCAAGCTGCTGCACCCCGCCTACGCCCCCTACTCCCTGCTCGACCTCAACCGCGCCGGGTCGCCCCTGATCGAGATGGTCACCGAGGCCGACCTGACGGGTCCCGAGCAGGCCCGCGCCTTTCTGGAAAGTGTGCAGGCCATCGCGCAGGCCCTCGGGGTCAGTGACGCGACGCCCGAGGAGGGCAAGATGCGCTGCGACGTGAACCTCAGCGTTCACCGGCCCGGCGAACCGTGGGGCACCAAGGTGGAGGTCAAGAACCTCAACTCCTTCCGCTCGGTCGAGCGGGCCATCGCCTATGAAACGGCGCGGCAGACGCGGGTGCTGGACGCAGGCGGCACGGTGACGCAAGACACCCTGGGCTGGGACGAGGGCGGCGGCCGGACCTTCGTGATGCGGACCAAGGAGGGCGAGGCCGACTACCGCTACTTTCCCGAGCCTGACCTGCCTCCCCTGGACATCACCCCGGAGTGGATCGCGCGGGTGCGGGCGCGGATGCCCGAGCTGCCCGCCGCCAAGCGGGAGCGCTACCTCGCGGCGGGGGTGCGCGAGGCCGACGCGCAGACGCTGAGTCATGACGTGGCCCTCTCACGCTTCTACGACGCGGCGCTTTCGGGGGGGGCCGACCCGCAGAAGCTGGCCAACTGGCTGCTGAGCGACGTGGCCGGGCTGCTGGCGGCGCGGGAAATGGCGCTCGCGGATTCAGCCCTTCAGCCCGCGCACCTCGCGGCGCTCGTGCGCCTGATTGACGAGGGCACCATCAGCGGCAAAATTGCCAAGGACCTGCTGCCCGACGTGCTGGACGGCCACGACCCGCAGCGGCTGGTGCAGGAACGCGGGCTGACCGTGGTGACGGATACGGGGGCCATCGACGCCGCCATCGACGCCGCGATGCAGGCCGACCCCGCCACCGTGGAGAAGGTCCGCGCTGGGAACGCCAAGGCGATGAATGCCCTCTTCGGCCCGGTCATGAAGGCCACCGGGGGCCAGGCCAAGCCCGAAGTGGTCCGCGAGCGGCTGCGGGCCAAGCTGGGACTGTGAGGAGGGGTCCCCAGGCCCCAGCGCCGGGCGCCGCCTTGCCGGGAGCTGCCCCGTGACCCGCTGGCGCACCCCCGCCCTCGCGGCCCTGTGGGTCCAGGTCGCCGGGCTCGTCGGCCTCGCCGCCTCCCTGCTGTGGCGGGGGGGCCTCGCGGAGCTGGGCTGGCTGAACGCGGCGGAGGCGCTGCTCGCCGCGCTGGTGCTGGGCCTGTGGACGGCGGTGCTGGGGCGCTTCACGGCGGGGTGGGGCACGCCGCCCGAGGACGGCACTCTGCGGGCGCTGCGGGGGGTGTTTCCCTGGCTCACGTCCTTGCGGCTGGCGCTGTGGTTTCTGACGCTGGTGTCGGTGCTGGGGGGCGCGGCGCCGCAGGCCAACCCGGTCGCCCTGACCGCCCTGCTGTCCGTGTGGCCTGCCTCCGTGCTCGCGGGCAACGCGGTGTACGGTACCCTGGCCCGCCTCGCGCCCGAACCCGCCGACCTGGGGCGGCGGGCGCGGCTGGCCGACTGGCTCAATGTGGCGGCGGCGCTCAGCCTGGCGATGGCGGTCTTCAATCTGGTGCCCATCCGGGGCTTCAGCAGCGTTCCTGCCGACGTGGACCTGTGGGTTTACGGCCTGAGCGGGGCGCTGGACGTGGCTGCGACCCTGCTGGCGCGGCAGGCGGTGCTGACGGCGCCCTTTCCACGGGGGTAGGGGGGGCACCGGGGGGCAGAGCGCGGCGGCCCCGGAACGGTATGCTGCGAGGCACGCATGAGCCAACCCTCCTTTTCCCTGCTCCGCCCGCTGGTGTCGCTGGGTGACCTCGCCTGGGACGTGCTCGCCAAGCCGGACACGATGCTGCTGCCGGGCGGCGACACGACCGGGCGCCTGGAACTCTCCGGCGGCGGCTCGGCCGCGAATCTGGCGGTATGGGCACGCCGGGCCGGATACCCCGCCACCTTTGTGGGTAAGGTGGGCCGCGACCGCTTCGGGGACCTCGCCGCCTACGAGTTGCGCTCGGAAGGCGTCAGCGCCGAGGTCATCCTCTCGGACGAGCACCCCACCGGCGTGATTCTCGCCCTGATCGACGCGCGGGGCCAGCGGGCCATGCTGACCGGGCGGGCCGCCGACTGGGAACTGCGCCCGGAAGAATTGCCGGGGGAGACCCTGCGCGGGGCGCGGCACCTGCACCTCACCGCCTGGAGCCTCTTTCGTGACCCGCCCCGCGCCGCGGCCCTGGCCGCCGCCGCCCTCGCCCGCGAGGGGGACGCCACCCTCAGCCTCGACCCTGGGAGCTTTCAGATGATTCAGCAACTTGGCCGTGAGACCTTCCTCGGGATCATCGACGCGGTCCCCTTCGACGTGATTTTCCCCAACGCCGACGAGGCCCGTGCCCTGACCGGCGAGGCCGAGCCGAGGCAGGCCCTGACCTGCCTGCGGGAGCGCTACCCCCGCGCCCTGGTGGTTCTGAAGATGGACGACGAGGGCGCCCTGATCGAAGGCCCGGAGCAGCCCCGCGTGCATATCCCGGCCACGACGGACCGCCCGCTGGACGCGACCGGAGCCGGCGACGCCTTCGGGGGCGCGTTCCTGGCAGGCTGGCTCGCGCACGGGGACGCCCCCCGCGCCGCCCGCCTCGCCGTGGAGGTGGGCGGCTGGGTCGTCTCGCGCTTCGGTGCCCGGCCCCCCGCCGATGCGGAGCTGGGGCGGCGGCTGACCGCGCACGGCGTGACCCCGTTCGGCGCGGATGGGGTGCCCGCATGACCCGGCTTCAGGGGGGCGGGATGGCCCTGTGGGTCAAGCTCCTGCTGGGGCTGGTCGTGCTGCTGCTGGTCGCCGCCGCCGGGGTCTTCGTGTACCTGCGCGGCCTGACCCAGCCTGCCGGGGGGAACCCCTACACCCTGCAAGTCGAGCCCGGCGACACCCTCCCCGCCGTGGCCCGCGAGTTGCAGGACAAGGGCATCGTGAAAAACGCCGACGCCCTCAGATTCGTGATGCGGCAAAACGGCACGGCGGGCAGCCTCAAGGAGGGCCTTTACGACCTGAAGGGCGACATGACCGTCTATCAGGTCGCCGAGAAGCTCGCCGGACCTGCCCGCATCCCCACCGTCAACGTGACCGTGCCCGAAGGCTGGCGTATCCGCGACATTCCCCCCGTCTTCGAGAAGGCGGGTTTTGACCGGGCAGGCATCGAGGCGGCGCTGAACGACGCCTCGCTCAGCCAGTACGCGCGGGGCGAGCAGGAGAACCTCGAAGGCTTCGTCTTCCCGGCGACCTACGAGTTCCGGGTGGGAGAGACGCCTGTGGACGCGGTGAAGGAAATGGTCGAGCGCATGGAGCAGGAATTCACCCCGGAGAACGTGGAGAAGGCGAAGGCGCTGGGCCTCTCAGTGCGCGACTGGGTGATTCTGGGCAGCATGGTGCAGGCCGAGGCCGCCAACAACGCGGAGATGCCGGTCATCGCCGGGGTCTTTCTCAACCGCCTGCGGGACGGCATCGCGCTGGGCAGCGACCCCACCGTGGCCTACGGGCTGGGCAAGGACCTCCCCGAACTCGACCGCTCGGCAGGGGACTTTACCAAGGACACGCCCTACTCGACCTACACGCGTCAGGGCCTGCCCGCTGGCCCCATCAACAACCCCGGCCAGCCCGCCCTGCTGAGCGTCCTGAACGCCGAGCGCAAGCTGCCCGACGGCCGCGACGCCCTGTATTTCCTGCACGCGCCGGACGGGAAGATCTACGTCAACCACACCTACGCCGAGCACCTGCGCGACAACGCGACCTACCGCTGAGGCAGGGCCGCCGAACAAGGGGGGAAGAGGCCCGAGATGCCCGACCGTGACTTCCTGAAGCGGCGAAACGCGCTGTGGGCGCGGCTGCGGGCGTTGCCCCCCGGTTCGCCCGAGTTCGAGGTGGCCCTGGCAGACCTCGCCGCCTCCGTGGGCTGGACGCGCGGACAGGTGCTCGCCGGGCTGGGGCTGACCGAGGCCGAAGCCCCGCCGCCGGAGCCCGCCCCGTGAGCGCCGACATGGTCCCGCTCGACTTCGGGCGGATGTTCCTGGGCGACTTCTCACCGCTCTTCTTCTTGGAAGTCGCCCTGCGGACGGTCGTGATCTTCGGGTGGCTGCTGCTCCTGCTGCGGCTGATGGGCAAGCGGGGGCTGGCGCAGCTCAGTCCGCTGGAGTTCGCCATCGTGATCGGGCTGGGCTCGGCGGCGGGCGACCCGATGTTCTACCCGGAGGTGCCGCTCGCCCACGCGATGCTGGTGATCGCGCTGGTGGTGGGCATGCAGCGGCTGCTCGCCTGGCTCGTCATCAAGAACGAGAGCGTCGAGACCTTCATCGAGGGCGTCCCGGTCGAGCTTGTCCGCGACGGGGTGATGTTCAACGCGGCGCTCGACCGCTCCAACCTCAGCCGCGAGGACCTCTTCGAGCGCCTGCGGGTCGCCGGGGTGCGGCAGCTCGGGGAGGTACAGCGGGTCTACTTCGAGCAGGACGGCAACCTCAGCGTGTTCCTGCACGCGCAGGATGCCCCGCCGGGCCTGCCCATCGTGCCCCCCTGGGACCTGGAAACGCCCCCCTCGGTCACGCAGGGCGGCCGGGGCCTCCTGGCCTGCACCCACTGCGGCGCGGTGTGCCCGGTGGACGGCCCGGTGCCCCCCTGTCCCCAGTGCGGTCGCGTGGCCTGGACCCACGCGACCGCCGACCCGCTGGGGGGTGGGCCACAGGGGTCCGGCCGCGATGGGGGAGACCACGGCCTGGGCCTGGGTGGCCCGCTGGGGGGCGGCCCCGGCACGGCGCCGGGGTAGACCGGGCTGGGCGGCCTCAGCCCTCCGTGGACGATCCGGGCCGGGTGGTCCACTCGGGGTCAGGTTCGATCTGCTCGGCGGGGGCCTTGCCGGGTTCCAGCCCGCTCGACCGGGCCGTTTGCAGCGGGGTCACGGCCATGCCCTCGGCGCACTCGATCTGGCAGGAGAGCCGCGCCTGGCCCAGCAGCCCCTTTTCCGTCAGTTTGTCGTGCTCGGCCACCGTCATCAGGTCCGGCTCTCCCTCCTGAAAGCTCACCCGGCAGGTCGTGCAGCGGGCCACGCCGCCGCAGCGGTGCAGGATGTCCACCCCGCCGCGCTCCAGTGCCAGCACCAGCCGCTCGCCTGCCCGCGCCGTGACCTCGCCGTAGCCCTCGACCCTGATCTGCACCGTTTCCGTCGTCATGGCCGAGGATGGCACGAAAAGCGATTCAAGACACTGAGCCGGACAGGAACCCGATCAGGTGATTGTTCACCCGCAGCGGCTCGTCGCGCATGACCCAGTGGCTCGCTCGTGGAAGGCGCACCACCCGCACGCCGGGCACCCACTCCTCCAGCCCGTCGGCGAGTTCCGGCAACAAGGCCACGTCCTTTTCTCCCCACAGCACCAGGGTGGGCAGGTGGATGGACGGGACCGAGCCGCCCCCCCGCCCCAGGCCGCCCAGCCGCACCATCGCCCGGTAGTAGTTGATCATCGCGGTGGCCGCCCCAGGCCGCGCCCACGCTTCCTCGTAGCGCCGCCGTTCCTCCGGCAGATAGGCCGCCGGGTTGGTCCCGCGCAGCGCCCAGCGCCCGAAGCGCGGCAGCACCCGCTCGGGTAGCCAGGGGAGCTGGAAGAACAGCACGTACCACGACCGCGCCCACTGGGCAGGTTTTTTCAACACCCGGCGGTAGGCGGCGGGGTGCGGCGCGTTGAGAATGACCAGCCGTTCCACGACCTCGGGCTGCCGCAGTGCCAGCGCCCACGCGATAATCCCGCCCCAGTCGTGCCCGACCACGCGCGCCCGCTCATACCCCAGCGCCCGGATCAGGCCTGCCACGTCCTCCTGCAAGAGGCTCACCCGGTAAGCCCGCACGCCGGGCGGCTTCTCGCTGAGGTTGTAGCCGCGCAGGTCGGGCACGATTACCCGGAAGCCCGCGCGGGCAAGCGGACCGATCTGCCGGGTCCAACTCTCCCAGAACTCGGGAAAGCCGTGCAGCAGGACCACGGGTGGCCCCCCCTCCGGCCCAGCCTCCACGACATGCAGCCGCACCCCGTTGGTGACGACGTGGCGGTGCCGGAGGTCAAGCTCGGGAGTGGTCATGCCCCAGTGTAGGGGGCTTCATACGGTTGCCGGGAAAGGAGTTCTCCCATCGGCGCCCTCCCGGTGGGAGAACGGAGTGGACGGCAACCGCTTTGTTCCTTCTCTGCTCAGGTTGAACAGTTACAAAAACTGTTCAACCGGAATCTGTCAGGACCGGTCCCCGCCTCCCTTGCGGAAGGGTTCCTTGAGAAAATGTTCCCGCAGCAGGTGATCCAGCCCCGGCCCCCGCTCGGCCAGCGCCCGCGCGAAGGCCTGCGCGTCGTTGCGGGGGGAGTCGGGCGCCGCCTTGTCCGGGGCGGCCTTGCCGGGCACGTCGCCCCCGAAGCGCCGGGCACGGAACATGCCGGGGTGCTCCTCGAACACGGCGGTGACGTGTCCCGGCAGCCGCGCGAGGTGCGCGGCGAACTCGGCCTCCTGCGCGAGCGCGGCGTGCGCGGCCCCCTCGCCCAGTTCGGTGAGCAGGCGGTCGATCAGCGCGAAGACGCGGGCGGCGTAGGCCTCCACCTCCTCGCGGCGGGGCAGCGCTCCCCGGTGCACCACCCGGTTGCGAAATTCGCTGCCCAGGGCCTGCGGGGTCAGGAAGTCGGGGGCGCGGCCCTCGCGCAGCAGGTAGGCCAGCGCGAACATCCCCAGTTGCCGCTCCGACTGCGCCGAGACATGTTTCCAGGTGCCGTCCAGCGCCGCGAGCGCCCCCTCAAAGTCCGTCTCGCTGTCCGCCATCCGCTCCAGCACGGCCGCCCGCACGTAGAACTCGAAAAACCGCTCCAGCGCCGCCGCGAAGGTCGCCACCGCCTCCCGCGCGTAGCCGTCCATCAGCGCCCGCGTGCCCAGGTCGAACAGCACTTCGAACTTGTGCTTGCGGACCAGCACGCAGAATTCGGCCCCGCAGTGCGGGCAGGTCAGGTCATGCACCGCGCTGTCGGCGAACTCGGCGCGGACCTCTCGGGCGCACTCGGGGCAGCGGGTGGGGAAGAGCATGGACTAGGGCAGCCGCTGTCCCGGCGGGGCAATCACGTAGCTCAAGCCGCCCGAGTGCCCCAGCCACAGCCGCTCGAAGGCGACGCGGGGGTAGGTGCGGCGCACGCCCGCGTCGGTGGGGGCCGCCGGGTCGTTCAGGACCGGGTTGCCCGCCGCGTCGAAGCCCACCAGCACCATCAGGTGCCCGTCGCTGTAACTCAGGGGCGCTCCGGGCAACTCGCCCTTCTTCCAGCCCAGGCTGACGGCCAGTGGCACCCCCGCCGCCGTGTACCGCTCGGCCGCCGCGAGGTGGGGCAACCGGGTGACAAAGGCCCGCAGGCCCTGCTCGCCCGCATACGCCGCGTTGAAGGCCCAGTTCCCGGTCCCGCCGTAGGCCCGGTCAAAGGTGCCCTTCGCGGCCTGCGGCACAGGCACGTCCACCCCGTGTTTCGCCAGAATCATGGAGACGCTCGTCGGGCTGCACCACACCTCGCCGCCGTCCGGGTAGAGCATCTGCGAGCGCCGGGGCACGTCCACGACCTTCCCCCAGGCCGTCCGGTCGCCGGGGTGCCCCAGGCCCGCGCTGCGGCGGGCGCGGTCGCTGGTATTGATCCCGACCAGCCGGACTTCCGTGCCTGCCCCGCGCAGGGTAACCCGGTACTGGTAGGCGCCCGCCTTCGCGCTCAGGCGCAGGGTGTCGGTCAGCACCTGCCCCGCCGCGTCGCGCTGCCCGTTCACGGAGGTCCGGCCCTCCGAGCGCTGCCACGTCCCGAAGGAAAACCAGCGGCTCCAGGTGCCGCCCGCTCCCCGCGTCCGCACCTCCACCGTCATGCTGCCGCCCCCCGCCGTGGTCGCGTTCCACGAGGGCACGAGTTCGTCGAAGGCGGGCACCTTCACGGGGAGGCTGGTCAGGGTGCCGGAGGTCTTGCCCGGCGCCAGGGTCAGGGCGTCGCCACGCACCGCCACGCCCGCGAGCGTGGCCCCCTGCCAGTCGGCCGCCCGCTCGTGCAGGGCGGTGGTGGAGTTCGGATGGGTCATGGTCAGGGCCTCCGCGCCGCCCGCGAGGAGCAGCGCCGCGAGTAGGGGGGCACGCATGGGGCCGATTGTGCCGTCTGGGGCGCGGAAGCGGGTGAGTGCCGGGGGGCGGAGGTCACGTGCCCTGCATGTACAGGAACGCCTCGGGCAGCGCGTCGCGCCACGTGACCCAGTTGTGGCCGCTGGGATACTCGCGGTACTGGTGTTCGACGCCGAGGTCGGCGAGCGAGGCGGCCATGCGGCGATTCGGCGCGGTGAGCCATTCCATCACCCCGGTGTCCAGACTGACCCGCAGGTGCCGGGGCGGATTCGTCTCCAGCCGCTCGCGCAGCCACTCACCCGCCGTGGTCGTGTTGATGGTGCCGTCCGGGTCGGTCGCGCCGGGCCGGGCGATAAAGGCCCCGGAGTGGCTGACCACCCGCGAGAACAGCTCCGGGTGCCCGCTCCCCAGATGCAGCGAGATCAGTCCGCCGAGGCTCGCGCCCCACAGTCCCCGTTCGGAGACGGTGGCGTATTCGCCTTCCACACGGGGAAACACCTCCTGCCGCAGGAAATCCAGATAGCGGTCGTTGAGGTAATACTCCGCGCTGCGGTCGCCTGGCTCCACGAAGACGAGCACCGCGCCCGTCGCCCGCCCCGCCTCCACCGCCCGGTCCATGACTTCGCCCAGCCGCCCGGTGCGGTAGAAGGCCACCCCGTCCTGCACGTAGTAGACGGGCGTGGGCCGAGTGGGGTCGTGGCCGTGCGGGGTGTAGACGATGGCGCGGCGGGTGCCGGGAAACACCTCGCCGGGCCAGGTCAGGCGGTGGGCGGTGCCCTTCTGGGCCGCGTCGGGAAGCTGCCACAGGGCGTGGCGCACGTACTCCCCGACCACGGCGGCGCGGGGGTAGGGCCACCACGGGTTGAGCGTCCGCTGCGCGTTGTCGGGGTCAGGAAAGGCTTTGCCCTCCGCGTCCAGCCAAGCGTATTCCACCCACGCCCCGCGCGGCAAGGTCAGCGTGATGGGCTGCCCCCCCACGACCGGGAGGGCGGGCTGTTTTTTCCAGTCCGTGAAATCCCCGACGAGCGCCGCAGCACCCGCCGGGGGAACGAAGGTCACCTGTTGTCCCCGCACCGAAACGGCCATAGGGGAAATTCTACGGGGTTAGGCCTTAGCTTCCCTCGCCCGCGAGGTTGGTGTGGTGCGTCTCGTGGGTGTGGGGATAGCCCCGGTACTGCTCGCGCAACTCGCGCTTGAGGAACTTGCCCGTCGCGCCGATAGGGAGACTCTCGGCAAAGACCGTCGCGTCGGGGAGCCACCACTTGGCGAACTTCGGGGCCAGGAAGTCGCGCAGTTCCTCGTGGGTGACCTGCTCGCCTCCCCGCAGGGTGACCACCGCCAGCGGGCGCTCGTCCCACTTGGGGTCGTCCATGGCGATCACAGCGCACTGGGCGACGGCGGGGTGGGCCATGATCGCGTTTTCCAGGTCCACGCTGCTGATCCACTCGCCGCCCGACTTGATCAGGTCCTTGGCCCGGTCCTGAATGTGCATGTACCCACGCTCGTCGAGGGTGGCGATGTCCCCGGTGTCGAACCACAGCTCGCCGCCGCGCTCGAAGAAGCTGCTCTCGCCCTCGCCCTTGAAGTACGAGCTGGCGATCCACGGTCCCCGCGCGATCAGGCGGCCCATCGTCTTGCCGTCGTGGGGGAGGGGCTCGCCCTCTTCCGAGACGATTTCCAGAAAGACCAGCGGCACAGGCTGGCCCTGCTTGGCCCGCAGGCGGTAGCCCTCGTCGCTGCGCTCGTCGATGCCGACGGGCACGATGCTGGCGGTGCCCAGCGGATGCGTTTCCGTCATGCCCCAGGCGTGCGCGAGACTGAGGTCATGCCGCTCCTCGAAGGCGCGGATCATGCTCTCGGGCGCCGCCGAGCCGCCCACCACCAGGCGCTCCAGGGCCGAGAGGTCGTAGGGCTGCCCCGCTGCCTTCGCCCGGTCGAGTTCGGCCAGCAGGCCCATCCAGATCGTGGGCACCCCCGCCGTGATGGTCACGCGCTCGTCTTGCATCAGCCGAGCCAGGGTCGCCCCGTCGCTGAACACCCCGCCGAAGACCTGCGCCGCCCCGTACATCGCGCAGGTGTACGGCAGGCCCCAGGCGTTGACGTGGAACATCGGCACCACGGGCAGCACCACGTCGCGCTCGCCCACGTTCAGCGCGTCCTTGGGGGCGCTCGCCAGCGAGTGCAGCACCGTCGAGCGGTGGGTGTACAGCACGCCCTTGGGGTTCCCGGTCGTGCCAGAGGTGTAGCACATGGCGGCGGCGTCCGTCTCCGCGAGCTGCGGGTAACGCCCCATCGGCGCGTGCTCCATGACCCAGGTGTCGTAGTCCAGCACGCCAGGAATGGCCTGCGGCAGCGGCCCCAGCACGACGATGTGCTCAAGCTGGGGGCAGGCGGCCTTCAGCGCTGGAATCATCGCCGCGAAGACATTCTCAATCAGGAGCACCCGGTCTTCGGCGTGGTTGAGAATCCAGGCGATCTGCTCGGGGTGCAGCCGGATATTGACCGTGTGCAGCACATAGCCCGCGCTGGGGACGCCCAGGTACGCTTCCAGGTGCCGGAACGAGTTCACCGCCAGGGTCGCCACCCGGTCGCCGGGATTCAGGCCCAGCTCCTGAAGCGCCGTGCCCAGCCGCAGCGCCCGGTCGGCCACTGCCCCGTACGTTGTGCGGTGCTTGTGGGGGATGGGTTGCCCGGCCTCGTCGCGCCCGGCGACCAGCAGGCTGACGACCTCGCGCCCCGCGTAGATCGTGCGGGCGCGTTCCAGGATAAAGGGGATGGTGAGGGGAACGTCCATCATGGTGCCTTGCATAGGGCCTCCTCGGCGGGCGGTGCCGCACGGGCTGTGGAGAGATAGGGAAACCGGGCGCTCAGTGTAGCCCGTGCGGGGGCGAGAGACGAAAAAAGGCCCCCCGGAGGGAGCCTGTTGTGAGAGAGAAGGTTACGGGGTGGGGGCGGTAAAGGAGATCTTGGTGCTCTCGATCACCGTGGCCGGTCCCTTCGCATCGCGACTGATGGCGCCAACCGAGTTCCAGCTGTAGGAGCTGAAGTATTCGGCGAGCGGCAGGTCGGCACGGGTGCCACCGGTGAAGGTGACGAAGACTGCCTGGTCGGGGGCGATGACGAAGTCCTCGGGGAGGACCACGTTGAACGACCCACGGGTGTTGTTATCCGGATACTCGATGCGGGCCGGGGTGATCACAGAGGTGGTGCCAGTGGTATCCACGCCGGGGGCGCGGAAGATCACGGTGCCACGCTCGTCAACGTCCGCATCGGTATCGAGGTAGACCACGACGTTCGACACATCGAAGAGGCCTTCGCTGCTCGCCTGCCCCTCGGGGTAACCAACGTTGAAGCGGAAGACGTTGTTGCGCAGACCTTCGGTGCTGCTGGCCTCGTTGTAGGCGGTGGACGTGAAGTTGGTGCTTTCGCCCGCACGCAGGTTGTCCGCCGAGTCCACGAACTCGGTCTGGATGGCCGAGACCGGACGCACGTTGACGCAAGCACGCGCCTCGCGGATGGTGTTGACGAGGTTGAGGGTGTCGGCAGTGAAGCTCGCCACGTCACAGTACTCGCCGGGAGCCGCACCGAAGGGCACGCGGCTGACCACGTTCAGCGTCAGGAAGCCGCCCGCAGGGATGGTGACGCCAGGAGCGCCAGCCTCGCCGATGGTGCGTACCGCGTCCAGCGTGCCGTTGCCGTCGCTGTCGAACTGTTCCACACCACGCTCGCCGGTGTAGGGCAGATCCTCGTCGGTGCGGATGATGTAGCGGCCGTTGACGAACTCGACCTGCGCACCGGTGGCGTTGACACCCAGGATGTCCTGCACACGCACGTTGAGCGCGTCGGAGGAACCCGTGTTGCGCACGATGATCGTGCTGGTGTAGACGTCGCCGCCCACGAGGTCGGTGGGGGTGTTGGTCTTGCTGATGAGGACACGGGCCTGCGCCACCGTGAAGCACGCCTCGGAGCGGCCGGTCTGACCACCATCGGCCGTGAAGCTCGCCACGTCGCAGTACACGTCGTTCTCGGCAATGCCGTCGTTGTTGGTGTCCAGACCACGGAACTGACCACGCGCGTTGTACAGGTAGACGACTTCCTGGCCGGGGTTCAGGGTGGGGATGGTGAAGGTCAGGCCATCGTTGCCCTGGGTCGTGGCGAGGTCCGTCATGCCAGTAACCACCGGGCCGAGGGTGATGCTGTGGAAGGGCAGCAGAGCCTCGTCACGCAGCACGTCGGTCACGCGGATGTTGGTCGCCGTCTGGTCGCCGTTGTTGCTGACCCGGATGCGGATCTGCACGTCCTCGTTGCCGTTGACCGTCGTGCCCGCACGGATGGGGTTGTTGTCGCGCGCCGAGACGACTTCCTTGATAATGTTGATATTGGGCTGGCCGAACACCGTGAAGCAGGCGTTATCCGTCACGCTGCCGTTGTAGAAGTTCTCGGCACCGTTCAGGTAGTAGGGTTCCAGACGCCCGTCATTGTTGATGTAGCTCGTGATGGTCGCCGTATCGCAGTAACGGCCGTTCTGCTCACCCGAGGCGAAGAACAGGAAGCGCTCGGACTCACCGGCCTCGAGGTCGAGGGTCGCGTTGAACTGCTCGTCCGCGAAGTCGTTGTCCGCCGTCAGGTCGAGGCCCTCGATACGAACGTTGTTCCCGCTCGTGGCCAGGCGCTCGCGCTCCTGAGGCGTGATCCCGATGCTGTAGCCCTGACGCACACCTTCGCTGAAGCGCTCCTGGAGCTGAATGTCACGGGCGTCGGCCTCACCGGTGTTGCGCACCGTGATGCGGATTCCCACTTCTTCGCCGGGGCGAACGGTGTAGCTGCCGTCGTCGGCCAGCACGCCAGTCACTTCGCCGGTCGTCCGGTTGAAGCTCACGACTTCCTTGATCACGCTGACTTCGGCGCTGGGCACAAAGTTTTTGTCGAGGAAGTGCTTCTCGATTTCCTGCCCGTTCACGTAGCCGATCACGCGGACGCGGGCGTACAGACCGTCTTCACCGGCCTCGCCAAAGAAGCCATCGGCCACGGGGTCGTGGAACAGCGCGGCCCAGGTGTACCCGGCCACGAAGGGGTCTTCAACGCCCGTGGCGTTGTAGTAGCCGTACTTCTGGCTCTGGGGATAACCGATCAGGTTGGGATCGCTGGGGCCAGCGTTAGTCCAACTGCGGCTGTCGAAGCCGTTGGTGGTGATGTCTTGGGCGCTGATAGGCGCGGTGGTGCGGTTCTGGTCGTCAGCCGCGCTGAAGCGGATCAGCGGGATGGAGTTCTGGAACTCGGGCAGCACATTCATCTGCACTTCGGAGTTCACGACGGGGCGCCAGGTGCCGTCGTCGTTGTACTCCATGTAGGCGCCGACGATGTTCTGGTTATTGAGGGGCGCGAACTCCTGCTGCTCGTTGACAGTACCGTCGTTGCGGACTTCGCCGATGCCGGTCGCGCTCGCCTGGCCGACCAGATCGGAGTTGATGCCGCCGTCCTTGTCGTCAAGCCACGCGTTGAAGCGGAAGCGGCTGGGATCAATACGGCCGCCATTGAGGTCCGAGAAGTAGACCCGGTCGCCCTCAGCGTTCACGTAGTAGGCGCCCGTCTTGGGATCGGGGGTGGTCTGAACGGGAATCGCCGTGTAGGTCAGGTTGGCGGTGCCGTTGCCGTTGGTCAGGTCAACCGTCGTGCTGGCCGGAGCGTTGAAGCCGGGGGTTGCACCCGCAATCACGGTGTACACGCCACGGGGCAGGGTCACCGTGCTGTTGTCAGTGGTGGGGGCGTTGTTGTAGCCCATCACGATGGCGCCGTTGGCATCCTTGATCGTGATCGGAGCCGTGCTCACACCCTCAAGGTTGATGGTCAGGACAGCCGTCTGGGCAGCAGGAACAGCGGTGTAGTTCACCTGCGCGGTGGCGTTGCCGCTGCTGAGATCGACATTGACCACGGCGGGCGCGTTGAAGCCCGATACGATCCCGCCTTGCACGGTGTAGCGGCCGCGCGGCAGGGTAATCACCTGGCCGTCAGCCGTCTCGGTGCCGTTGTACCCGGCAACCACCGCACCGCTAGCGTCACGGATGACGATCGGAGCGCGGCCCACACCATTGAGGTCAATGGTGAGAACCGCCGTCTGCACAGGCGTAGGAGTCGGCGTGGGAGTCGGCGTGGGAGTCGGCGTGGGAGTCGGCGTGGGAGTCGGCGTGGGGGTGGTGCCGGTGCTGCACGACGCGAGGGTCAGAACACCAGTCAGGGCGAGAAGAGCCAGGTTCCTATGCATACTTCCTCCAAGGGATATCCCCGTTGACCTCTCATGAGAATGCCAGTAAGTGTTCAGAAGGAGAACGGAGCCAGTTGCCGGGTTTCCTGTCCGCTCGGACTTCGCTGCTCACAAAGCAGTCACACGTTAGGTCAGGATGTGAGTCCTGTGGCGAGTATATGGACGCCCCCTAGGGGTGTCAACAAGATTTAGCGGTGCAGCGCGACAATCTCCCCTACGACTTGTAAGAAATTGGTCAGATCAAACTCACCGAATTGGCGAGGAGGGGACGGGGTATCGCTCAGCACATACTTTCGGGCTACGCTGTTCCCATGAGACGCTCACTCTGCCCACTCCGGAGGTCTACAGAGGAGCCCTAATAGCTCCTTAACTATAAGCTCATTCGTTCGAAGTGAGTGCCTGCTGGTTGACGACTCCCCTCTTAAGACCCGTGACCCAGGAGGTACATCTCCAGAATCTGCACCGCCGCCGCCTCGTCCTCATCGGCGGCGCCGAGCGCCCGTGCCCGCTGGGTCGTGAAGCGCTCGTCCTGATAGGCGACCCGGTAGCCCTTTTCTTCCAGGACCCGTCCGAAGGCCCGCACCCGGTCGGCAGAGGGGCTGGGGGCACCGTCCGTCCGCAGGGGGAGGCCCAGCAGCAGCAGCTCGGCGCCCGTCTCCTCGACCTTGAGGCGCACGGCCTTGAGGTCCAGCGGCAGCCGTTTGCGGTCCACGTTGCCGCGTCCGAAGGCGAGGCGCCCGGCGTTGACCGCGAAGCCGATGCGGGACTTGCTCACGTCCAGCGCGAGGATGGTGGGAAGGGACGGGGGCGTCACGCGGGTCAGTGTAGGGCGTGGGCGCGGCCGCCCTACACTGACCCCATGACCAGCGAACCCGTGATCCTGTCCCGCACCCATGCCGGGGTCCGCACCCTGACCCTTAACCGCCCGGACAAGCTCAACGCCGCGAATGACGCGCTGCTGCTCACGCTGACTGAGGAACTTCGGGCTGCTGGCGCCGACCCCGAGGTGCGGGTCGTGGTGATCACGGGCGCCGGGCGGGGCTTTTGCGCGGGGCAGGACCTGGGGGACGTGTCGGGACGGGACATGACCTTCACCGAGCACCTGAACCACACCTATAACCCCTTGATCCGGACCATCCGGGGGCTGGACAAGCCGGTCATCACGGCGGTGAACGGGGTCGCGGCCGGGGCGGGGGCCAGCCTCGCGCTGTCGGGCGATATTCGGCTGTGGGCGGGGTCGGCCAGCCTGATTGAGGTGTTCTCCAATATCGCGCTGGTACCGGACTCGGGCAGCACGTGGTTCCTGCCCCGGCTGGTGGGCTACCACCGGGCCTTCGAGCTGATGGCGCTCGCCGAAAAGGTGGGCGCCCAGGACGCGCTGCGGCTGCGGCTGTGCGAGCACGTCTTCCCCGACGAGACCTTCGGGGAAGACGTGCAGCAGTACGCCGAGCGGCTGGCGGCGCGGCCCGCGCACGCGCTGGGGCTGACCAAGCGGGCGCTTCAGCAGGCCATGACGAGCACGCTGGATCAAGCGCTAGACCTCGAAGCCGAGTTGCAACAGCTCGCCGGGGACCACTGGGAGCACGAGGAGGGCGTCACAGCGTTCAAGGCGCGGCGGGCGCCCGACTTCCAGCGGGAAGGGTGAGGCACGAACCCTCCGTCCTGTAACCCCCGGCACCGTCCCCGCGCCCGCCTCACGCCAGCATCGGCCATGCGACTTTGGACAGTAGCGGCGGGGGGAATCCTGGCCGCGTCGGCGGTGGCGATGGCCCACTACGCGCCCGCCCTCCCCGACAGCGCGATCGCCAAACCCTCGCGGCAGTTCGGCCTGCCCTTTGCGGGAGCGCCGGGGCCGAACACGTGGCTGCTGGGCCAGGGCTACGGCAATACCACCGGCGCCTACCGCCAGCGCCGCTCCACCTACGGCAACCTCCAGGGGCTGCACGCGGGCCTGGACTTCAGCGCTCCGTGCGGCACGCCGGTCCGCGCTATCGGGGATGGGGTGGTCGCGGAGGTGGACGGGCCGCACGGCAGTCCGCCGCACAATGTGGTGATTGACCACGCGGGCAACCTCAGCAGCCTGTACGGGCACCTGCGGGTGCGCTCCAGCGTGCGGGTCGGGCAGCAGGTGAAGCGGGGGCAGGTGATCGGGGAGAGCGGCGACTCGCAGTTCACCTGCGTGAGTGCGCCGCACCTGCACCTGGAGTTGCGGGACCGCTCGCACCAGCGCTTTTTCAACCCGCTGCCCTACATCGCCGCCGACTGGGACTCGCTGGCGCTGGCAGGGTCTTTTGGGCGCGGGTACGAGTACGACCTCGTCTCGCCGCGCAAATGGCAGACCCCGGAGTCTCAGCCCGAGGTTCGGCGGGGCGGGGCCATTCTCAACGAGTTCGCCCGGCCGTGGCCGCCCGCGCCGGGGGGGGCGCGATGAGGAAGGCGGCAGTCCTGGCCCTCGCCTTAAGCTCGCCCGTTCTCGCCGCCACCCTCCCCTCCAAAGCGGTCCTGAGCGGCACCTGCTGCCCCGGCGCGGTGTGGACGCCGGACTCGCGGAACCTGATGTTCCTGGACGGTCCCCCGGCGCGGCCCACGACCGGCATCTATCAGGTGTCGGCGAACGGGGGAGAGGTCACCCGGCGCTTTTCCTCGGTGGCGTTCTTCTCTCCCCGGTTGATCTGGGCCGTGCGGCCGGGCACCGGGGAGAACACCACGCTGGAGCGGCTGGCGGACCAGCGCCGCTTCACGCTGCCCACGCGCGGGGCGGACGTGGCGTGGACGCGCTCGGAGAATCGGCTGGCCTACACGCGCAGCGACACGGCCGGGAACTTCGACCGCCGGGCCACCCGCGTCTTCGTGGCCGACGCCTTCGGCTCGCCCCGGCAGGTCGCCACCCTGTACGGTGGGGGCATCAGCGGCTGGCTGAATGAAACGACGCTGCTGCTGAATGGCAAGAGCGTGGCGGCGGCGCGGGACCGCGACCTGTTCACGCTGGACACCCGCACCGGGGCGCGGCGCACGCTGGCCTCGGCGCTGTCGTTCCGGGGGGTCAGCCTCAGCCCGGACGGGGCGTGGGTGACCTATTACGTGGCCTTTGACTCAGCGGCCCGCAATGGCCTGTGGGTGCGGCCCACGGCGGGCGGGGCGGCGCGGAAGCTCAGCGCCTTCGGCTCGTACCGCTGGCGCGACGCCCGGCGCCTGCTCCTCATCCCGCTGGACCCGAACGGCGGCCCGCATGTCCTGCGCGAGTACAACGTGGGGACGAATGCGTGGCGCACACTGGGCGACCTCGGCGATCAGGTGCGGCAGGGCGACTGGTCGGTCAGCCCGGACGGAAAGAAGGTGGCGTACCTGAGTGCGCGGGACGGCAACGTACGGGTGCTGACGCTGCCGTAGGGGGAGCAACCAGCGGCCAGTCGCTAGCAAAACGTCGTCAGCAACACCTGGGGCAGGAGGTTGAGACGGGTTCTCTCCCCCTACCCCCACGGCCGCTCCTCTACCCCGGCCACCCGCGCCGCGAGGTCGTAGGCCACCGCCAGCCCCAGCGTGTCCGCAAGGGGGCCGCCGAGGAGGAGGTGCCGCCCGTCTCCCAGCGCCTCGTGACGGGGGGGGGCGTCCACCTGGCCGCCGGGCAGGGCCACCCACGCGCCGGGCACGTCGGCGAGGCTGCGGCCGATTTCCAGCGCCCCGGTCGCCAGGGGGGGCAGGGCGTCCATCAGGCGGGTGAGGTCTTCCAATGTCTCGCGGCGCACGCCCACCGGCACCCCGGTCAGCCGCCCGCCCTGGGGGACGTAGCCGGAGGGGTCGCGGTGGTGCAGGGGTGGAACCACCGTGAAGCCTCCATGCTGCGGGCGCAGGGTCAGGCCGCCCGCCCGCAGGACTGGGGTCCAGCCGTCGCTGGGCGTGTTCAGGCGCGGAAACTGGCGGTAGGCCCGCCCGTGCGCCGTGTGAATGCCCAGGTCTTGCTCGGCGGCGGCTGGTCCCTCCGCGCCCATCGCCACGATCACGATCCCGGCGCGGACCTCGTGCGTCTCGTGGGTGACGATCTCGTGCGTATTCGTGACCGTCAGGCGGTCCAGGCGCACGCCGCCGGGCGTCAAGTGTGCGTGGGTGTTGAGCAACAGGTCGGCGCCCTCCCGCACCGCCGCCTGCCCGCAGGCCAGCGCCACCGCGCCGGGGCGGTAGGTGGAGGCGTCCTCATCCACCTCAGCCCAGGGAAGGGCGTCGGGGTCAAGGAGGGATGCCGCCTCTGGAAAGCGGGCGAGCATCTGCCGGGTGGGGACGCGGCCGGGGCCTTCCTCCGGGTGCAGGCGCAGCAGGGGGAGAGGCTTGGCCGTCGGGTCCCCGAACAGATTGGCGTGGGTCCACTGGGCTTCCGCCTCCCGGCCCGGCGGCACGTCCAGCCGGGTCCACACCCCCGGCGCGAGGATGGTCGCCCCCTCCTCGTTGGGGAGGCCGCCGCGCTCGACGAGCAGCAGGCGCAGATGAGGGGCCAGTCGCCGCAGGTACAGGGCGCAGGCCGTGCCCATCCGCCCGGCGCCCAGGACCACCACGTCGTACTCGCGCTCTCCGAAGGGTTGCCCCACGTGTGCCCACACCTGTCCTGCCTGCCCCGGCCCGCCTGTCATGGGCGCATGCTCTCACGTCCCTGTCAGTCGGGGCACAGAAGGGGCTGCGTATACTCGCGTCATTCATGCGCGTGCTGACCTTTCTCATGGTGCTGGTGGCCCCCTGCGCCGCCGGGGCGCTGGACGTGCGGGTGCTGGTGGCGAGCGGCCCGCAGCTCACCGTGCGGCTGCCGCCCCCGCCGGGGCCAGGGCTGACCACACCCCTGGCAGGCCCGCCTGCCCCCGCCGCCCCCTCGGTCCCCTGGACGGTGGGCAACCGGGGCGGCAAGCTCACCCTAGGCGGCCAGGACGCGGGGAGCGACGTGCTGTACGTGCCGCCCTCGCCGGGGAGTCTGGTGGAGATCGCGGGGAAGACCTACCGGGGCGGCGTGCTGCTGCGGGCCGTGAGCGGCGGCGTCCAGGGCATCAACGTGGTGGACGTGGAGGACTACCTGCGCGGGGTGGTTCCCGCCGAGATGCCCGCGAGCTGGCCCGCCGCCGCGCTCGCGGCGCAGGCGGTGATCGCCCGCACCTACGTCTCCGCCCGCATCAACCCGGCGCTGCCCTACGACACCTGCGCCACCGAAAGCTGCCAGGTCTACCGGGGCGTCCCGGCGGAAAAGGTCGGGACCGACACGGCGATTCAGGCTACCGCCGGGCAGGTGCTCGCCTACGGGGACAAGCCCGCACAGACGTACTTTTCCAGCGATTCCGGTGGGCACACGGCGTCCAGCGAGGAGGTCTGGGGACGCGGGATTCCCTACCTCGTCGCGCAGCCGGACCCGCACTCGGCGGGCGGCCCCCGCGCCGCGTGGCGGGTGGAGGCGAGCGCCGCGAAGGTGCAGGCCGCCGCCGAACGCTTCCGGGTGCGGGTGGGCACCGTGCGCTCGGTGGGCGTCACCCTGACTTCCGCGTCGGGCCGGGTGCTGGAGGTCACGCTGACGGGCACGTCGGGCAGCGGGCGGCTGAGCGGCCTGCAAGCGGGCGACTTCGTGCGGGCGCTGGGGGCGCACAGCACCCGCGTCCGGCTCGGCGGGAGCGTGGGGCCGGGGCAACCGCTGGTGCTGGAGGGGTCCGGGGCCGGGCACGGGGTGGGCCTCTCGCAGTACGGGGCGCTGGGGCTGGCCCGCGCGAATGCCGACCACCGCCGCATCCTGAGCTTCTACTACCCCGGCACCACGCTGGAAGTGTTGGCCGACGCGCCCGGTGGGCGGGGCCGTCCGGTGCTCGCGGCGGCAGGGGTGGGTCATGCCGAGTAAGACCATCGGACGGCTCTTTCGCCGCACCCTGAAACGCGGCCCCCTGCTCGCCGGGGCGCTCGCGGCGATGCTCGCGGTGGGTGAAGCGGCAGCCCGCACGGTGCGCATCGTGCAGGCGCAGTCGCTCGAACTGCGGCGCATTGACGAGCAGGAGATCGTGATTATCAGCGGCGGGCCAGACGGTGGGCTGGTCGAGCTGCGGGTGGACGACGACGTGGTGCGGGCGACCCGTGTGGAGTACAACCGCACCCGCCGCACGCTGACGCTGGTGGGGCAGGCGACCTACCGCACCGCCCGCGACGGGCAGGACCTGCGCGGCGAGAACCTCGTGGTGGACCTCGGCTCCGAGGAGCTGACGGGCGAGGACGTGCTGATCAGCGACGGCGACATCGAGATTCGCGGGCAGCAGGTCGAGCGCATTCCGGGGCAGTTGCGGGCCAACGGGGGCTACTTCACCCCCTGCGCGAAGTGCGGGCGCACGCCCAACGACTACGCCTTCCGCGCCGAGCGCCTGATCGTGTACCCCGGCGACCGCCTGATCGCCTACCGTGCCCAGTTTCTGATCGTGGACGTGCCGGTGCTGTACCTCCCCATCGTCGTGCTGCCGCTGAACGAACCCGAGCGCCAGCCGCGCTTCTCGGTGGGAACGGGCGACCCCGATGGCCTGACCGTGCTGGCCGACCTGCCCTTTTCGATCGGCACGAACACCCTGGGCACCACCCTGCTGCGTTACTACGAGAACCGCGAACCTTCCATCGGCCTGGGGGTGGACCTGCGCTCGACGGCTCCGCTGCCCTACGTGGACCGGGTCGACCTCTATGCGCTGGCGAATCCCAAGCCCTTCGCGGCGGACGGCGCCCGGCAGCCCGGCTACGACATCGACCTCGACTTCTCGGTGCGGGGGCGGGTACCGCTCTCGCTGGCGGTGCGCGACCTCGACTACAGCCTGAACGTGCGGCGGCGGGACATCGGGCGCTCCGAGACCGACCCCGAGCGGGACGTGACCACGGTGGATTTCCGGGCGGCGGTGGAGTATCCGCTGTTCTCGGCGCAGCTCACCTACCTCGACCGCTTTGGGCCGGAGCCGAAGACGGCGCTGTTCACGCCCCTGCGTGAGCCCGAACTCGTGATCGACCCCAAGCCGTACTCGCAGGGCACCTTCACGGTGGACACCCGCCTGACCGCCGGGCGCTACACCGCCGCGAGCAACCCGCTGTCGCGCTCGGCGACCGCGCAGGGCGTGAACATCACGACCACCCGGCTGGAGGAGCAGCACGCGGTTACCTACAGCGCCCAGCCGTGGACGAACGCCGACTTCTCGGTGTCCAACACCTTCACCGGGCGCTACTACGGCACCGGGGCGCGGACGGTGAACCTCGACATTTCCGGGCGGCTGACCCAGCGCTTCAACGAGACGAACACCCTGACCGCCCGCGCCAGCTACATCCGGGTGGAGGGGACCAGCCCCTTCGCCTTCGACGCACTGCCGGGCCAGCGCCTCAGTGCTCCCATCGGGCTGGACCTGTACACGGTCCCGGTCAAGGACACCACCTTCACGGTGGGCTACAGCCGCGACCTCTTCCTGCCGGAAGACCAGCAGCCCGCCACGGCCTTCGGGGTGACGGTGAACCGCAAGCCGGTCAACCTGAACTTCGGGTTGCGGCACAATTTCTCCACCGGGGAACTGGAAAGCACGTCCTTTAATCTCACCCTGAGCGACCCCACCGCCGATCAGGTCACGGTGGTGCCCGCCCGCCCCGCGCAGCCTGCCACCGAGACGCAGGCTGCCGTGCCCGCCCGCCCGGCGACGGTGACGCGCAGCAGTCTCTGGCCGGTGCCGAACCTGACCCTCACCGCGACGGGGGGCTACAACCGGGCGACCGGGTACCAGCCCTTCACGGTGAAGGCGACCATCACCGGGGACATCCGCTCCAATTACTTCAGCGTGTCGGCCAGCCACGACCTCCAGACGCCCCGCCTGCGCTCGCTGAGCGCCGAGTTCGCCGGGGCGACCCGCACGGACACGGTGATCAACCCAGTGTCCTTTTCCGGCAGCGAGACGTGGAACCTGATCGACAACCGCTTCTCGGGGCGCTACAGCGCGACGTGGCGCGGCGAGTATGCGGCCTCGCACACCCACGAGCTTGGGGTACAGGCCCCTGGCGACGAGCGGGCCAACGGGACGGCCTTTTTCAGCGTGGGCACAGCGGCGGGCCGGGCGACGAACTGGCAACTGACCTACGGCGGCCCCTTCGACGTGGAGCGCTGGGGCTACACCCGCCCCACCCTGACCGGGAGCGTGCGGGCCACCCGGCCGGGGCAGTCGCTGGCGCTCTCGGCCACCGTGAACACGCCGGGGCTGGAGCAGCCCCGCACCGAGGTCGCGCGGGCCGACCTGAACGCCGACTGGCAATTCGGCACCCGCTTCGCCCTGTCGGGCCGCGCCGCCTACAGCCGCACCCGCACAGGCACTTTCCCCGACGACGTCGCCACCGACACGCTGATCGTGGACCCCCTGCGCGTCGGGATCGCCCTCGGGGACGGGCCGCGCCCCGGCGCCTACGTGACGGCGGCGCTGCGCCAGACCTTTACCTGGCGGGACGGCGAGCGCCTGAACCCCGCGCCCCTCGCGCCTGTGATCGGGCTGACCATCGACCGCTGCTGCTGGGCCTTGCAGGCCGAGATCGACCTGAGCCTGCGCCGTTACCGCCTGGGCGTCAGCCTGCCGGGCAGCTCCAGCTACCCCCTCTTCGACTACGGGGTGGGCGGGTTGAACATTCCGCTGCTGCCGGGGACGCTCAATCCGGGGAACCGGTGAGAGCGGCCAGTCCCCAGCTCCCAGCCCACCGGAGGTCCCACCCATGAAACGTCTCGCCCTGCTGCCCCTGACCGCCCTGCTGCTCTCCGCCTGTACGGGGACGGTGGAAACCTTGCCCCCGCTGCGGCTCGCCGTGCTGGCAGATGGGGGCGCGACCCTGCGGACGGTCACGACGGGGGGGGGAGACGGCCTGCGGGTCACGCCCACTCCGGTGGTTGGCCCCAGTGTGGCCGTGACCGGGGGCGTGGCGGTGGACACCCTGCCCGGCGGCGAGGCGCGGCTGCTGCTCACGCGCCGGGAGGGGCTGGAGAGCCGCAATGCTGATCTGGCGGACGTGCGGCCCTTCGCCCCTGCCTTCGACGCGCCGGGCTTCACACCGCCCTGTTTCGTGACGACCGCGCTGAATGCCGCGCGGGACCGCATTCTGAGCCTGAGCCAGTGCGAGACGGGCGGCGTGCTCAACGGCAGCCAGCAACTGGCCCTTTACCGCACCGACGGGACGCTGGTGTGGCGGGCTGCCGTGAGCGGGGCCGCCGTAGTGACGGGCACCGACGTGCCCCCGGTGCGGGTGGCGGTGGTGCGCCGGGCCGACGGGGTGGACGTGGCGGTGGTGGCCCGCCCCGCGCTGGGCGGCGGCAGCGAGGTGGTGCGGGTGGCCGTGACCACCGTCGGGGCCGACCGCGCCGAAGCGGGGCTCCCGGTGCCCAGCCTGGTGGCGATCCGCGACCTCGCCCCGGCGCCGAACGGCAGCACCATCTATGCCGCGACCGATGCCGGGGTGCAGCCCCTGGGCACGACCGGCGCCCCCGTCGCGGACGACGCCCTGAATGCCTTCGGCACGGGCCGGGTGGACCGGGTGTGGACCTCGGCGGGCAGTGGGGTGGCCGGACGCAACCTGATCGCCGCGTGGCGCGACCCCCGCGTGAGCGGGCTGGGCACCGAGCCGCTGCGGCTGTGGGACGCTTCGGGCACGCGGAACGAGGCCCTCACCGTGAACGCCTTCGCCGACCTGCGCGACGTGACCTTCGCCCCCGACGGCTTCCTGTACGCGCTGAGCGCAACCACCCTCAGCGGCTACGACACCGTGATCGGGCTGGGGTCGGGCAACACCGGCAGCACGGTGAACTGGCGCCCGGTGACCCTGCTGAGCGGCCTGAACGACGCGCGGGGGGTGACGTGGCTGGTGCCCCGCCAGCCCTCCACCTCCAGCCGCTAGCGCTGGCGTCAGGGCCTGTTCCGAGAGTCGGCCAGAGGCACTGCCCTCCTGTGAATGCGGGGTCGTGCTCCGCTGGAAGCAGCTCTGCGGGTCTGCAGGAGAAGGGGGTGGGCGCCGAGGCTGTTTAGACCCATACCCCCTCTTTTCGACACCTGGGTGAGACGTTCGTCAAATACGCTCGCAGAGCCGTCAGCGAGCCGAGCCTGATGCTGCCGCCTGAGGGTTGATTGCTGAAGGCTCCGCCAACGCCAGCGCCGCCGCCCCCACCACCCCCCGCAGCCCCACCAGCGGCACGCCGCCCCGCACCAGCAGGGTGACCACGGTGCCGGAGGCAGGGGCAAACGCGAGCGCCGTGCGGGTGCCCCGCGCCACCCCGTCGTGCCACCACACGCCGCCGCGCCGGAACCAGCCGGGTGAGACGCCGTCCAGATGGGGGGGGAGGCCGGGAGGCCGGAGAACTTCGCGCCAGTCCTGGCCCAGCCTCCCAGCCAGATGCGCCGTCCCGAAGGCCAGCAGGTCCCCCGCCGTTCCGAACAGCCCGCCCGCCCCCGCCAGTGGGCCGAAGCCCGTGATCCCCTCGCCCAGCAGGGTAGCGGTGGGGGTGACCAGCCCGCGTGCGGGGGGCAGGAGGCCCACGCCCGGCAACTCCAGCGGTGCGGTCACGTACTGGGCCAGCGCCCGCCCGTAGCCCGCCGCGCTGACCTCCTCACCCGCCGAGTGCGCCAGGGCCAGGGCCAGCACGCCCGCGCCGAGGTTGGAATAGGCGAAGCGGCCCGCCCCCCGCCGACTTGCCCAGCGCCGGGCACTCGCCAGGGCTGCCAGGGCACTCATACCGCCGTAGGGGTCCTGAAAGCGGGTCAGGGTGGTCACCGCTGCCCGCGCGGGGTGAGCAGGCAGACCCGCCGTGTGGGTGGCGAGGGCACGGGCGGTCACGAAGTCGGGAAAGGACCGGAAGGGGCCGCCCAGCCGCGACAGGGGCGCGTCCCACGAGAGCCGCCCCTCCCGCACCAGCGCCCCCGCCAGCGCCGCCGTGAAGGGCTTGGTCACGCTCGCCAGCTCGAACACGCCGTCACGTGGGATACCGCCCACGCCGATTACGGCCACCCGCCCACCCCGCGCCGCGCCCACCACCCCACCCCGGCGCAGGGCGGCCCGCAGCAGGGGCAGCGCCGGGCGCAGGTCCCGGTCCAGCACCGCCTCCAACTCGCGCCGGGCAGCGTTCAGGGGATTGCGGCGAAACATGTGCTCAGCCTAGCGCCCCGCCTTGCTACGCTCAGGCATGACCCCGCCCCGCGCCGCCAAGAAGCCCCTCACGCACGTCCTGCACGGCGAATCCCGCCCCGATGACTACCACTGGCTCAAGACCCAGGGCAAGGCCGACCCGGAGGTGCTGGGCTACCTGGAAGCCGAAAACGCGCACCTGGGCGCGGTGATGGCGCCGCTGCGGGAGACGCAGGAGACGGTCTACCGCGAACTCCTCTCCCACGTGCAGGAGGAAGACGACCAGCCTCCCGTCCCCGAGGGCGACTGGGAGTACTACACCCGCACCGAGGAGGGCCGGGCGCACCCCCTGTTCCTGCGCCGCCCGCGTGATGGGGGAGAGGCGCAACTCCTCCTCGACCTCAATGCGCTGAAGGAGCGCGAGGGCCACGCCAACGTCTGGGTGTACGTAACCCGCCCCAGCCCGGACGGAAGGTACTGGGCCTATTTGCTGGACACGACCGGGCAGGAGTTGTGGGAACTGCGGGTGCTGGACACGGCGACGGGCGAATTTGCAGAGACACCCCTGACCGACGTGAGCGGCTGGACCCTGGACTGGAGCGCGGATGGGCGCACCCTCTACTACGCCACCGAGGACGCCACCCAGCGCCCGGCCCGCATCTGGCGGCACACCCTGGGCCAGCCCCAGACCGCCGACGAGGAGCTGTGGCACGAGGCCGACCCCACCTTCAACGCCTGGGCGCACGTGGCCGAGAACGGCGAAACGCTGTTGCTGGGCGGCTCCGCGAACATGGCCGACGAGGTGGCGGTGCTCGACATCCGCGACCCCGCTGCCCGGTCCCAGGTTCTGCTGCCCCGCGAGCGCGGCGTGGAGTACAGAGTCACCGACGGCGGCGACCACTGGCTCGCGCTGACGAACCAGGGGGACGCGTCCGAGTTCCGGCTGGTGCGCCTCCCGAAAAAGGACGATCTGACCTGGGCCGACGCGGTGGATGTGCTGCCCCACGACCCCCAGCGGTACCTCACCGGCATGCACCTGTTCGCCGGGCACCTGCTCGTCTCCGGGCGCGAGGGGGGCTTTACCCGCCTGTGGGTGCTGCCGCGCACCGGGGAGGGCTACGGCCCCGCCCGCCGGGTGGAGTTCCCGGAGGCGAGCTACACCGTCCGCATCGGGGCCAACCACGTCTTTGAGACGGCCACAGCCCGCATCCTCTACGCCAGCCTGACCCGGCCCACCGAGCATCTGGACCTGAACCTGGACACGTTGGAGACGACGCTGGTGAAGGCCACGCCCATCCCGAACTACGCCCCGGCGGACTATGTGGCCGAACAGGTCTGGGTGGACGCCCCGGACGGCGAGCGGGTGCCCGTCAGCCTGGTGCGCCGCCGCGACACGGCGCTCCCCGCGCCCACGCTGCTGTACGGGTACGGCTCCTATGGGGCGTCCATGGACCCGGCCTTCAGCCTCTCGCGCCTGCCGCTGCTCGACCGGGGCTGGGTGTGGGCGGTCGCGCACATCCGGGGCGGCTCGGAGCTGGGGCGGCGCTGGTACGACGCGGGGCGCCTCTCGCACAAGATAAATACCTTCACCGACTTCATCGCGGCGGGCGAGGGCTTGAAGGCGGCGGGCATCGCGGACGACCTCGTGGCGATGGGGCGCAGCGCAGGGGGCCTGCTGATGGGCGCGGTCGTGAACCTGCGGCCCGACCTGTGGAAAGCCGCCTTCGTCGGTGTGCCCTTCGTGGACGTGCTCTCCACCATGCTCGACGACTCCATCCCCCTGACCACGGGCGAATACGACGAGTGGGGCAACCCCAACGAGCCGGGGGCCTACGCCACCATGCGCGAGTACAGCCCTTACGACAACCTGAAGCCGGGCGTGTACCCGCATCTCTTCGTCTCGACGGGCCTGAACGACCCCCGCGTCGCCTACTGGGAGCCCGCCAAGTACGTGGCCCGGTTGCGCGACCTGCGGCAGCCCGGCAGCGGTGTGCTGGTTCTCAAGACCAACCTGGGCGCCGGGCACGGCGGCTCCAGCAGCCGCTACGACGCGCTGAACGAAATGGCCGAGGAGTTCGCCTTCGCCCTCGCGGCGGTGGAGGGACGGCTGAACGTCGGGGAGGACGAGCAATAAAAAAGCCGCCTCTTCGGGCGGTGATGTAGAAAAGATAGCGCACTATGCAGTATGCGTCAAGGCTCACCGCCGGGAGAATGGGGCGGGTGGTGGGAGAACCTCGGCCCCTCCAGCCCGCTGCCCCAGGAGCCGTGAGGTAGGCTGTGCTTCTCCCCATTCCAACGCCCTATGCCGAGGCTGCCCCGCGGAGGTTTGCCCCCGGAGGTCGAGATGAAACGATTGGTGCTTGGCGTCAGCATCCTGCTGGCTGGCTCTCCTGCTTCGGCGCAATCCGACATTTGGTGGCTGGCCCCACCATTGGAGCTTGCCCAGCCCTTTCTCCTGTTCGCTCCCGAACTCCAACCCGCCTTGCAGGAGTTGAAACAACAACCTCCGACCCCTGCGCCGGTCCGCTGGGTGGTGCCCAAGCTGGCCCCCTTGACCGCCTCGGAAGACGCCCGCCTGAGTTTCACTCCCTCCCCTGAACGCCGTCAAAAGCTGCTGAACGCGGTGGTCGTGCGCTGGCGAGCCGTGAATCCCACCGCGGCCGACGACTTCCAGCAGGTGCTGCGCCGGGTGGACCTGTTCAAAGTGCTGGCAGACGACCTTGGGAAGGTCGGCCTCAGGGTGAACAACGTGGCCGACGCCTACGCCGCCTACTGGTTCAACGCCTGGGAAACCGTGAACGGCGTCCGCACTCCGGGGTCCAGAAAGCAGGCCCAGGCGGTGAAAGTGCAGGTGGCGCGGGCCATGCTCGCCTCCGGGGAGCTGGGCAGAGCGACCGAGGCCCAGAAGCAGGAGATGGCCGAAGAACTGCTGATTCAGGCGGTCACCATCAGCGCGGCGAATGAGGCGGTGCAGGGCGACCTCGACGCGCAGATCGCCCTGGCCGAGGCGGTGGACGCGGATGCCCAGCAGCGGGGCCTGGACCTGTCCCGGATGCGCTTGACCGACGCCGGGTTCGCTTTTCCGCAGTGACCCGGCCGCGCCCAGGTGGAACGCCCCCACTGCCGTCCCTGGCTCCTCTCGCGGCTGGAAGCAGACCAGGCCCTGCGCTCCGGCCCGGTGGACGCGGCGGCCTGGCTCGCCTTCGACACCGAATCCACCCGCGTGCTGCGGGCGGTGGTGACGCGAGAGGGCTGGCCGGGCCGCTCGCGGGTGGGGGAGGAGGGGGCGACGGCAGCCTTTTTGCTCGCGCAGCATTCGCCCGACCTGGCCTTTCAAAGGGAGGTGCTGGCGCGGCTGCATGCCCAGCCGCCCGGCGAGGCGGACCCGGCGCACGCCGCCTTCCTCCATGACCGCATCTGCATTCGCGAGGGCAGGCCGCAGCGCTACGGAACGCAGGTGGGGCCGGACGGCCAACCCTTTCCGCTGGAGCCGGGGGATGTAGACGCGCGGCGGGCGGGGGTGGGGTTGGAGCCGCTGGCGGAGTATCTGACTGGGTTCCGCCGCTGACTTACGCCCAGGTCAGCCCGACGTGCGCCTCTACCGTCCCCACCTCGCGCCCCGCCCAGTTCTGCAAGGTGGCCGGGGCGAGCGCCCGCATCTCCTCCGTCACGGGCACGCCCAGCGCTTCCAGCACCGCGAGGGCGACGTGGGGTCGCGCCCGCTCGCCGCCGTCCGCGATCTTGAAGGCCACGCCCAGCGGCCCGCGCGGGGTGTCGCGCAGCGCCATGCCGTAGAACGCCTCCGCGCCCATCTTCGCGGCGAGGCCGGGGACGAGGGGCATCAGCGTGGTGTCCAGTCGTCCGGGTCCGGCAATCAGGAAGGAGTGAGCGGTCATGGCGGCGAAGATGCGCTCCAGCGCCGGGGCCAGCTCCCCCTGCGGCGCCGCGAGCCGGGCAAAGATTCGCGCGGTGGCGTCCAGCGGCAACGCGAAGGCGGGGACGCTGCACCCGTCCGTCCCCGCCCGAACGTCGTCCACCCCCACCCCGCCGAGTTCGGCGTGCAGTTCCCGAATCCGCACCTGAAGCGGGTGCCCATGCTCCGCGTACCCCTCGCGCCGCCAGCCGTTGCGCTCGCAGGCCAGCAGCATCCCCGCGTGCTTGCCCGAGCAGTTGTGGTGCAGCGGCGTTGGCTTCTCGTTCCGGCGGGTCAGGTCGGCGGCGGCCTCCGGGTTAAAGGGGGGATGGGTGCCGCAACGCAGGTCGTTCACACTGCTCCCCGACCGCGCCAGCAACCGCTCCGCGACCGCCAGATGCTCCGGGGTTCCGGCGTGGCTGGCACACGCGATCGCCAGTTCGTCGTCCGGCAGCTCCGGCACCGCGAGTGCGAGGGGCAGCGCCTGCACCGGCTTGGAACTCGACCGGGGAAAGGTGACCAGCCCCGCGTCCCCGCACGAGGCGACCACCCACCCCTGGGCATCCACGACGGCGACATGGACGTGGTGAACGCTCTCGGGAACGCCCCCGCGCGTGAAGACGACCTGCCCCGCTTGCTGTGTCATGCGGCCCAGGCTAGCGCGGCTTGACTTCCTGCCGCCCGCCCCGTACTCTCTTCTCCGCTGGTCCGGTAGTGTAGCGGTTAGCATAACTGCCTGTCACGCAGTAGGTCGCGGGTTCAAATCCCGTCCGGACCGCCAGAAGAGGGGAGAGCGAGGTGCCACGGTGCCTCGCTCTTCTCTTGTGCTGCGCCCGATGTCCGGCCGCCGGGCTGCCAATTGCCGCCTGGACCCCTACCCCTCCGGGCGTTTCGCCGTATCATGCGCCCCGGTTTCGCACGGCGTCCGTTGAGCCCGCAGTCCGGACTCCGAACCCCGCGCACGGCGAGCCTACCTTACCCACGGAGGACGCCTGACTTGACTGCTGCCAACCCCTTTTCCACCGCCGACGCCGCCGAGCTGTACCAGGTTCCCAACTGGAGCGGCGGCTGGTTCCGCGTCTCTGACCGGGGCCAGATGGAAGTGACCCCCTCGCCGGGCCTGCACGCGCCCCTCCGCGCCATCGTGGACGAGATTGTCGAGCGCGGCGAGAGCCTCCCGGTGATCCTGCGCTTTCCGCAGGTCGTGGCGGGCCGCGTCAAGCACCTCAACGAGGCGTTTGGCAAGGCCATCGCGGAGTACGGCTATACCGGCCATTACCAGGGCGTCTTTCCCATCAAGGTGAACCAGCGCCGGGTCGTCGTAGAGTCGGTGGCCGCCGCCGGGTACGACTACGCGCACGGGCTGGAGGCGGGCAGCAAGGCCGAACTCGCGCTGTGCCTCGCGCAGCGGATGCATCCCGACGCCCTGCTGTGCTGCAACGGCTTCAAGGACGACGGCTTCATCAAGCTGGCCCTCTGGGGCCGCACCCTGGGCAAGAACGTGGTGATCACCCTGGAGAAGTACAGCGAACTCGACCGGGTGCTCAAGCAGGCCAAGGCGCTGGGCGTCAAGCCGATGGTGGGCGTGCGCTTCAAGCTGCATGCTCGCGGCTCCGGGCAGTGGGAGGAGTCGGGCGGCGACCAGGCCAAGTTCGGCCTGAACGCCTACGAGCTGCTGCGCGTGGTCGAGCGGCTGCGCGAGGAGGACATGCTCGATTCCCTCGTGATGCTGCACACCCACATCGGCTCGCAGATCACCGACATCCGCCGGGTCAAGGTCGCCGTGCGCGAGGCCACCCAGACCTACGCGGGCCTGATCGCGGCGGGGGCACAACTGAAGTACCTCAACGTGGGCGGCGGCCTGGGCGTGGACTACGACGGTTCCAAGACCACCTTCTACGCCTCCATGAACTACACCGTGGGCGAGTACGCCGCCGACGTGGTGTACACCGTGCAGGAGGTCTGCAAGGCCCGTGAGGTGCCCGAGCCGACCATCATCAGTGAATCGGGCCGGGCGCTGACCGCCCACCACGCGGTCCTCGTGATGCCCGTCGTGGACGTGACCGGTCCCACCCGCGACCTCGAAGAACTCGCCGCCCCCAACGAGGACAGCCACCAGATCATCAAGGACCTCGAAGAGATTCTGGTCAACATCTCGGCCCGCAACTACCGCGAGATGTACAACGACGCGGTGGGCGACAAGCAGACGCTGCACAACCTCTTTGACCTGGGCTACGTGACCCTGGACGACCGCGCGAGGGGCGAGGCCCTCTTCAACGCGATTCTCCGCAAGATCGCCAAGCTGATCCAGGGCGAGAAGTACGTCCCCGACGAGCTGGAAGACCTTCAGAAGGTGCTGGCCGACAAGTACATCTGCAACTTCTCGCTGTTTCAGAGCCTGCCCGACAACTGGGCGATTCAGGCGCTGTTCCCGATTGTGCCGCTGGACCGCCTGAACGAGCGCCCCACTCGGCAGGGGACCATCGTGGACATCACCTGCGACTCGGACGGCAAGATCGAGAAGTTCATCGACCTGCGCGACGTGAAGGCCACCCTGCCGCTGCACGAGCCGGGCGAGCGGCCCTACTACCTGGGTGCCTTCCTGATGGGCGCCTATCAGGACGTGCTGGGCAGCTCGCACAACCTCTTCGGCAAGGTCAGCGAGGCGCACGTGACGGTGCGGCCCGGCGGCAAGTACCACATTGACCTCTTCGTGCGCGGGCAGAAGGCGCGGCGCATGATCGAGTCGATGGGCTACGAGGAAGTCATGCTGCGTGACTCCATCGAGGATCAGGCCGACGCCGCCCTCAAGGTGGGCACCCTGCCCCCCGGCCAGGAGCAGGAGCTGCTGGAGGACTACGGCGAGGAGCTGCTGGGGTACACGTATCTGGAGTACGAGGAAGGCTGAGCGCGGTGGAGGTCCCCGGCCTCTCTCTGCCTGATCTGCCCGGCGCCGCCCGGCTCACGCTTCCCCCACGAGAGGACACACCGAGGGACGTGACGCTGGGCGGCTACCTGTGGCGTCACCCCGGCCCGGCCCCCGCCGCCCTGCTGCTGCACGGCTGGGGGCAGGACGCCTCCGACATGGCGACCCCGGCCCGGCTGCTGCACGCGGCGGGCTGGCACGCCCTGAGCCTCTCGCTGCGCGGCTGGCGCGGGTCGGGCGGGTGCGACGACTACGGGCGCAGCGGGCCGGGCGACCTCGGGCGGGTGCTGGCGTGGCTGGAGGCTCAGCCGTGGGTGAACCGGACGGCGGTGCTGGGGCTGTCGCTGGGGGGCCTCGTCGCGCTGCTGGCCTCGGCGCAGGGCCACCGGGCGGGGCGCACCGTGGCGGTCAACCCGCCCGCCGACCTGCGTGGGGTGTACGCGGGCACGAGTTCGGGCATCCTGCGCCGCTACTACGACGCGGTCCTGACCCCGGAGCAGTGGGTGGACGGCTCACCCCTCACGCACGCCGGGCACATCGGCGGGCCGACCTGGGTGGTGATCGGCCCCGAGGACCGCATCTGCCCGCCGGAGCTGGGGCGTGAGTTTGCCAGCGCTTCCGGTTCTGAACTGCTGGAGGTCGCCGGAATGGGCCACGTTCCGGACGGGGAACAGTGGGGGCGGGTGGTGGGGGAGACGCTCGGGCCGTTCTGACCCCCCCGCCCGCGCTACCCTGTCCCCCATATGTCTGACGCTCTGCTCACGCTGGAAATCGAGAAACTGGTCGCCGGAGGGCTGGGGCTGTCCCGCGACGAGTCCGGCGTGGTGCTGGTGCGCGGTGCCCTGCCCGGCGAACGGGTGGAGGCCGAGGTCCGCGTGGGCCGGGGCGTGCGCCAGGGCGTGACCCGCCGGGTGCTGACCCCCAGCCCCGACCGGGTGGACGCGCCGGACCTCCCCACCGTGGACCTCGCGCACGCCTCCTACCCGGCGCAACTGCGCTACAAGCGCGGCTTCGTGGAAGAGGCCCTGACCCGCATCGCCAAGCTGCGGCACCCGGTGGGGGAGACGGTGCCCAGCCCCCGCGAGTGGCGCTACCGCAACACGGCGCAGTACCTCGTGACCCCGGCAGGCCTCGCCTACCGCGAGCGCCGGGGCCGCGATCCCCAGCCCGTCGGCCAGGACCCCCTCGTCATGGAGGCCATCCAGACGGTGATGGACCGCTTGGACCCCGAGCAGCTCGACCCCGCCACCGAGGTCGCCTTCCGCGCCAGCCGCCGGACGGGGGAAGTGGTCGCCGCCCTGATCGGGGCGGGCGAGCCGCGCGTGTTCCTGCGGGCCTCCGATCACCTGATGGACGCGGGGGTGGTGGGCGTGAGCCTCGCGGAACCCGCCGGGCGGCGCTTCGGGGCGGGCGTGCGCTTGATCGCGGGCGAGTCCGAGGTGCAGGAGGAGTTCGGGCGGGTGCAGGTCGGCGTGACCGCGACCGGCTTCGCGCAGGTCAACCCGGAGGCGGCGGGACTGGCTTACCTCCGCGCGGCGGAGCTGGCCGGGGAGGGCACGCACGCGGTGGACCTCTACGGCGGCTCGGGGGCCATCGGGCGGCACCTCTCGCCCAAGTTCACCCGCGTGACCGTGCTGGACTCCGCACCCGAGGCGCTGGCGCGGGGGCGGCAGGCGGCGGCCCTGAGCGGTGAGCGCAATGTCACCTACCGAAGCGGCGACGCGGCCCGCTTCAGTGAGATCGGCGTGGACGTGATCGTGGTGGACCCGCCCCGCGCCGGGCTGGAGGCGGAAGCCCGCGAGCACATCCAGGCCAGCACCGCCGACCGCCTGGTGTACGTGAGCTGCGACCCCGCGACCTGGGCGCGGGACGTGGGCGACTTCGTGCGCCGGGGCTGGAAGCTGGGGTCCGTCACGCCCCACGACTTCTACCCCCAGACCAGCCACGTGGAAGTCGTGAGCGTGCTGGAGCGGTAGGCCGTGCCCCGCGCCTTCCTGCTGCTCCTGTCCCTTTGCCTGACCGCCTGCCAGGACCGCGAGGTCCGCGACGAGGTGACCCGCCTGGAAGCCCGCGTGACCGAGCTGGAGGCGCGGGTGGAGGCCCTGGCCGCTGCTCCGTCCGTTCCGCCAGACGCCGCCGCCACTGTGCAACAGGCCGCCGCGACCCACTGCGCTAATGACCTCTCGCGCACCCTGGAACTGACCCGGCAGGAGCGGGGCGGGTACCCCACGCAGGACGCGCTCGCGGTGCCGGGGTCCTGCCAGGGGTTCCGGGTGACCTGGGAGCGCCTCACCTCGCAGGGGTACGCCTTCCGGGTGCTGGACGGGTCCGGGCAGGCGCTGGCGTCGGGGGCCGGGGAGTAGGCTGGCCCATGCACTTCCTCGTTCCCCTGTCCTTTGACGACCCCCGCGCCGCTCGGCTGATGACCGCCCAGCAGCGCGAGTTGCGGACCATCTACGGCGACACCGACGAACGCACCGAACCCTTCGACCCCGCCGTCCTCGCGGGCGAGGGGAGCGTGCTGCTGGGGGTGGAGGAGGGCGGCGAGCTGCTCGCCTGCGGTGCCCTCAAGCGCCTGGACCCACAGAGTGCCGAGGTCAAACGCATGTATACGGTCCCGGAGGCGCGGGGCCGGGGACTGGGGCGGCAGGTGTTGGCGGGGCTGATTGAGAGGGGGCGGACGCTGGGTTACACGCGCCTCGTGCTGGAAACCGGCGACCGCCAGGCCGAGGCCCTGCACCTCTACGAGTCGGCGGGCTTCCGGCGCATTCCCAACTATGGCTATTACGTGGGCATGGAGGGGAGCCTGTGCTACGCGCTGGACCTGATCGCTGAGAGCTGATGGCTGATAGCCTCCCCCCCATGGGTGACATCGTGGTGGTGGGCGCGGGCCTCGCCGGGCTGACGGCGGCGCGGGTGCTGACGCGGGCGGGGCGGCGGGTGCGAGTGCTGGAAGCGGGGGAGCACGTCGGCGGGCGGGTGGCGAGCCGGGTGGTGGACGGGTACACGCTGGACGCGGGCTATCAGGTGCTGTTCCCGGCGTATCCGGCGCTGCGGCGCAATGTGGACCTCGCGGCGCTGGACCTCGTGCCTATCGCCCCGGCGGGCGTGGTGCGGCGCGGGGAGCGGGCAGACGTGGTGGGCGACCCCCGCCGCGACCTCGCCAGCCTGTCCTCCACCCTGACGACGAACGCCCTGACCCTGGCGGACAAGGCGCGGGTGGCCCGCCTCGCCGCGCGGCTGGCGCTGCCCGCCCCCCACACCCTGCTGGTCGGACGCGACGAGACGACCGAGAGCTACCTGCGTCGCCAGGGCTTCAGCGAGCGGGCGCTGACCAACTTCTTCCGGCCCTTTTTCGGGGGCATCTTTCTGCGGCGCGACCTGCACACGAGTGCGCGGCTCTTTCGCTATTACTTTCGGATGCTGCTGGACGGGGGCGCGGCCCTGCCCCGCGCGGGTGTGGGCGAGTTGCCCCGGCAGCTCGCGGCGGGGCTGGACGTGACGACCGGGGTGCGGGTGACCGCGCTGCGGCCCCGGCCGGGGGGCGTGACCCTGGTGACGAGCGCGGGGGAACTGGACGCGGGCAACGTCCTCGTGGCGACCGACGCGGACACCGCCGCTGCCCTGACCGGCGAACCGCTCTCGCGCGGGCGGCTGGGCAGCACCTATTTGCATTACGCCTCCGCCACCCGGCTGGACCCCCAGCCCCGGCTGCTGCTGAACGCCGAGGAGGGGCTGGTCAACAACGCCCAGTGGGTCAGCGAGGCGATTCCGGAGCGGGCACCCGCCGGGGGCCACCTCCTGACCGTGACGGTGCTGGGCGTGCCCGAGCTGGACGACGCCGCCCTCGACGCCCGCGTGCGCGGCGAGCTGAGCCGCTGGTACGGGGCGGGAGCGGCGGAGTTGCGAACGCTGCACACCGAACGCATCCCCTTCGCCCAGTTCCCCCAGCCGCCCGAGTACGCCGCGACCCTGGCGGGGCACGCGACCGGGCTGCCCGGCGTGCTGCTCGCCTCCGAGATCACGTCCATGAGCAGCGTTCAGGGGGCGATGGAAAGCGGCGAGAAGGCGGCGGCCATCCTGCTGGGCGACCCGGTGGGCATGAGCCGTCCGCGCGGGGCGTAGGGGACGGGAACAGCGGGCCGGTATGCTCCTGCCATGTCCGCCGCCATTCCCGATCACCTCGTCGTCGCCGCCCGCACGCTGGAAGAGGGCCGGGCGTGGCTGGAAGGTCGCCTGGGGGTACCCACGCAGCCCGGCGGCGAGCACGCCCTCTTCGGCACCCACAACGCGCTGCTGTCGCTGGGGCCGGACCTCTATCTGGAGGTGATCGCCGTGAACCCGGCGGCTCCCGCCCCCACCCGCCCACGCTGGTTCGGGCTGGACACGCCGGACCTCCGGGAGCGGCTGGAGGATGGCCCGGTCCTGATTCACTGGGTGGCCCGCGTGCCGGACCTGCCGGGGGTCCACCTCTCCCAGCATGGCGAGGCGCTGGAGCTGTCGCGCGGCGAGAACCGCTGGACGCTGACGGTGCCCCCGGACGGCTCGCTGCCGGGGGGCGGGGTCGTCCCTAGCCTGATCGAGTGGCACACGCCGCCCCCTTCAACGCGCCTGCCCGACGCCGGGGTGCGCCTGCTGACCTTGCGCCTCGGCACCCCCGACCCCGACGCCCTCCGCGCCCGGCTGGACGCCCTGCCCCTTGCGGGCGACGTGGAGGTCTACGAGGCCCCGCAACCCGAGCTGTCCGCGATGCTGGAGACGCCGGAGGGCATGGTCACCTTGTGACCCTCCCACCGCCTGACGAGTCGTGGTACGTCCGGCTCCCGGACCTTCCCGAGCGTGCCAGCGTGGGCGCGGTCGTGCTGCGGCGCGGCGGGGAGGAGTGGCAGGTGGCCGTCGTCGTGGAGCCGGGCGACTACCGCCAGCTTCCGAAAGGCGGTCTGGAACCCGGCGAGACGCACGAGGAGGCTCTGCACCGCGAACTGCGCGAGGAAGCGGGGCTGACGCGGGTGCGGCTGGTGGCCAACCTCGGTGTGCTGGAGCGGCAGAACTATGCCAGGACGCGCTGGCAGGTCACCCGCTACTTTCTCGGCATTACCGATGAAGTCGGCGGGCCGCCGCTGGAGCCCGGCTTCCGGCTCGAATGGTACGCCCTAAACGCGGTGCCGCCCCTCTTCTGGCCGGAGCAGGGGGAGTTGGTGGAGCGGGTCCGTCAGGGGGCAGAGCGCGGGGAGTATCCGCCCGGCTGAGGCCGCTTGCGGTGCAGCCACGCCGCCGCGACCAGCCCCGCCACGAAGCCGAACAGGTGCGCCTCCCACGACACGAGCGGATTGGTGGGCAGCACGCCCCACAGCACCCCACCGTACAGGAAAAGCGCCAGCAGCGCCGCCAGAATTGCCCCCGGCGTCCGCTCCCACCAGCCCACCCCCAGCAGGTAGGCGAGGTACCCGAACACCAGCAGGCTGGCCCCCAGGTGCAGGCTCCCGCCCCGGCCCAGCAGCCACACCAGCCCGCCCCCCAGAACGATAATCACGGCGTTCGCCGCCAGGAAGCGCCCCACCCCGCGCAGCGCCCCCATAAAGGCCAGCACCGCCAGCGGCCCGGTGTTGGCGATCAGGTGCCCGAAGCCCCCGTGCAAGAAGGGCGCGGCCAGCACGTTCTCCACCCGGGCAGGGTCACGTGGGACGATGCCGTACAGGTCCAGCCGTCCCCCGAACGCGAACTGGTCCACGATTTCCTGCGCCCAGACCCCACCCACCAGCAGCGCGGTCAACAGCAGGGCCGCCCCCACCGGGGAGCGGGAACGGCGCGGGGGCGGGGGAGGGGAGCGCATGGCCCCAGTCTGCCGCAGGGGTGTGAGGAGTGCGGTTAGCCCGTGACCCGCCCCCGAAGCGCCCCCTTCTCCTGCAAATATTCCGCGATCTGCACGGCGTTGAGCGCCGCGCCCTTGAGCAGTTGGTCGCCCGCCACGAAGAGGTCCAGTCCGCCCTCAAAGACCAGCGAGGAGCGGATGCGGCCCACCTCCACGTCGTACTTGCCCGTCGCGGTCAGGGGCATGGGGTAGAGCTTGCCCGCCGGGTCGTCGCGGACCTCCACGCCCGCCGCCGCCCGCAGAAGCTCGCGGGCCTGCTCGGGGGTCGCCGGGCGCTCCAGCTCCAGCGTGATCGCCTCGGCATGGGTGCGCAGGGTGGGGATACGGACGGCGGTGCAACTGATCGCCAGCGACTCGTCTCCCAGAATCTTGCGCGTTTCCCAGACCACCTTCATCTCCTCGCGGGTGTAGCCGTTGTCCCCGAAGGAGTCGATGTGCGGGATGACGTTGAAGGGGATGGGGTGCGCGAAGACCTCGGCCCCGGCCTCCTTGCCGTGCAGGACCATATGGGTCTGGGTCAGCAGTTCCTCCATGCCCTTTTGCCCGGCCCCGCTGGTGGCCTGGTACGTCGAGACGATCATGCGGCGCACGCCGAAGGCCCGGTGCAGCGGCGCGACCGCCACCGCCGCGATGGCGGTGGTGCAGTTGGGGTTGGCGATGATGCCCCGGTGCGAGAGGGCCGCCTCCCCGTTGACCTCGGGGACTACGAGGGGCACCTCCGGGTCATAGCGGAAGGCGCTGGAGTTGTCGATCACGACCGCGCCGCCCGCCACCCACGCCGGGGCAAGCGCCTTGCTGATAGACCCGCCCGCCGAGGCCAGGATCACGTCGGCGTCGATGGCCCCTTCCGGAGTCGCCTGCACGGTGATCTCGCGCCCTGCGAAAGAGAGGGTGCTGCCCGCCGAGCGCGGGCTGGCGTACAGCTGCAACTCATCAAGCTTCAGCGTGCTCTTTTCCAGCACCCGCAGAAGTTCGTGGCCGACCGCTCCGGTGGCTCCCACAATGGCGACGCGCATAGGTCCTCCTCCAAAGAAAAACTCCGCCTCGCGGGGGGGCGCGGGCGGCGGGAACACGGGGGGCCGCCCTCAGGGGGTCCGGGGGGTGGGGCGGCACATGGGCGCAAGGTACCCGCCGGGGGGCGGGGGGTCAAGCGGGGGCAGGACACCTGCCCGGCGCGGGGCTGCGCTATGCTGCCCGCATCGCCAAGATCAAGGCCGGGCGCGGGTGCCCAGGAGGGGTCCCGCCCGGAGACGGGAGCCCCGGTATGCCCGCCAGGATTCGTATCTACGGTCAGGAAGCCACCTTCACCCAGGGCTGCTGGGCTTGCGACGACGAGACGTTGCAGGCCATGTTGCAGGCCCTCGCCGACCCCCGCGCCACCAGCCACGAGGCCGAACTCAAGCACGCCCGCTACGCCGCAGGCCGCTTCGGGGGGTTGGTCGCCGTGGGGGACCTCTGGGAGGCCGCGCCCCTCCCCGAGCCCGAGATCCGCATGGAGGACATCGCCCCGGCCGGGCGACCGCAGGCCGCCGGGTGGCTGTCCTTTCTGCGCAAACGCCGTTAGCGCTGGGCTTAAGTCTTATCCCCCAGCCGCCGCTCGTTGCCCGCCCGCAGCCGGGTGATGTTCTCGCGGTGCTGCCAGACCATCAGCGCGACGAGCGCCGTCACGATGAGGCTCAACCACAGCGGCTGCCCCGTGACCCAGGCGACCAGCGCCGCCGTCACGCCGCCCAGAATGCTTCCGGCCGACACCAGCCGGGTCAGGGCAACGGTCAGCAGCCCGATCACGGCCATGCCCAGCCCGGCGGCGGGCGAGAGGACCACCAGCGTGCCGAAGGTGGTCGCCACCCCCTTGCCGCCCCGGAACCCCAGAAAGGGGCTGAAGTTGTGCCCGATCACGGCGGCGGCCCCGCACAGGGCCGCCTGCGGGTCGTCCAGGCCCGCTGCCCGCCCGAGCAGCACGGCGAGCGCCCCCTTCACGATGTCGAAGACGGCGACGGCGATCGCCGGTCCCTTGCCCACCGAGCGCAGCACGTTGGTGGCGCCGCTGTTGCCGCTGCCCACCCGGCGAATGTCGATGCCGCGGGCGCGGGCGACCCAGGCGGCGGCGGGAATGGACCCCAGCAGGTAGGACAGAGCCAGGAGCGGCACGAACAGCAGCGGGTTCACGGGCGGATCACTCCCCGATTCTACGGGGCCACCCGTCAGGGCACCCGTTCGGGGGCAGGTCCTGCCCCGGGTCAGGGCCGCGAGTCTCAAGGCCGCGTCACGTTCGCGGGGGGAGCCTTCACGCGGGCGCCGGGGCCAGCCGCTAGGGTGCGGGGCGTGTCGTCTGTGCCGCCGCCCCCACCCTCCTCCGAGCCCGCGCGGCTGGCCGCGCTGACCCGCTACCGCGTGCTGGGCACGCCGCCCGAGGCGTCTTTCAACCGCGTCACCCGGCTGGCCGCGCAGGTGCTGGGGGTGCCGCTGGCCGCCGTCAATCTGGTCGGCGAGGACCACCAGTGGACCAAGGCCTGCCTGGGCGGGGACGTGACCGCGACGGCCCTGGACGGGTCCTTTTGCGTCTGGGCTGTGCGGCAAGAGGGGGCGGTGCTGGTGGTCCCCGACGCCCGGCAGGACCCCCGCTTCCGCGACTTTCCCAGCGTGCGGTCGGGCGTGGTCGTCGCCTATGCGGGTGCTCCCCTCGTGACCCCGGACGGCCACCGCATCGGCACCCTGTGTGTGACCGCGCCGGAGCCGCGCGATTTCACCCCTGCCGAGCAAGAGACGCTGGAACTGCTGGCCGAGATGGTCGTGGACGAACTCGAACTGCGGCTGCGCACCGAGGAACTCACCCGCGCCCGTGACCACGCCCACACCCTGCGCGACCTCGCCGAGCTGATGGGCGAGCCGCTGGGTCCCGGCGAGATGGCGCGGCGGGCGCTGCGGCTGCTGGGGGGCGCGATGCGGCTGGACTGGGCCGGACTGCTGCACCTCTCCGAGCAGGCGTCGGAGGTCCTGAGCGACCTCGCCTCGGCCCCCGCCGCCCGCTTCGGCGCCGAGGTGCGCTGGCGGCTGCTGGACCCGGCGGGCGGGCTGCGGGCCACCCTGCTGAGCTGGGAGCGGGTCTTTCTGGACGACGCGGCGGCTGTCACGGAACGCTGCCCCGAACTGCTGGGCACCGGTCTGGCGAGCCTTGCCTGGCTGCACGTGCAGGTCGAGGAGGAGGGCCACGCGCCGGACGGGGCCTACGTGCTGCTGCTCGCGCGGCTGGGCGAACCCGCCGCCTGGTTGCCGGAGGAACGCCTGCTGCTCGAAGCCGCCGCCCGCAGTGTGGGCGTGGCGCTGGAGCGGGCCGAGCACCTGCAAGCCCTGGAACGCGCGGCCCTGACCGACGCCCTGACCGGGCTGGGCAACCGCCGGGCGCTCGACGACGCCCTCGACGACGCCGACGCCCGGTTCGCAGACACCGGCGAGGGCTACGTGCTGGGCGTGGTGGACCTCGACGGCATGAAGCGGGTCAACGACGAGCGCGGGCACGCCAGCGGCGACGACCTGCTGCGCGAGTTCGCCCTGGGACTGCCTGCCCCCGGCCTGCACGTCTACCGCCTCGGCGGCGACGAGTACGCGCTGCTCGCCCCAGTAGCTCCCGGCGAGGACCCCCGAGAGCGCGCCGAGCTGCTCCGCCGCCAGGTTCAGGAGGCGGTGGCGCGGGTGCAGGAGCAGGGCTACCCGGCGGACGCCTCGCTGGGAGTGGCGGCGGTGCCGGGCGACGCGGGGGGCGCCACGGCCGCCCTGCGCCGCGCCGACGCCTGCATGTACGCGGACAAACGCGAGCGAGGCACCGGGCGGGACACCCGCCGGGACGAATCCGCCGAGCACCCGCTACCCTGCGAGGCATGACGGTCACGCTGCTCGATCACGTCGCCATCGCCACCCCTGACCTGGAGACCGGGAGTGCCCCATACCTCGCCCTGGGCCTCGCCCCAGAGGGTCCCGACGAGGAGGTGCCCTCGCAGGGCGTCCGCGTCCGCGCCTTCGTGGTGGGCGCGACCCTGATCGAGCTGCTGGCCCCCACCCGCCCCGACAGCCCCATCGCCGCCTTTCTGGAAAAGCGCGGCCCCGGCCTGCACCACACCGCCTACCGAGTCGCGGACCTTGACGCCGAGATGGCCCGGCTGCGCGGCGAGGGCGCCCGCTTCCTCTCCGAGGCGCCCTCGCCGGGCCGGGCCGGAACCCGCGTCGCTTTCCTCCACCCGAAATGGGGCGCGGGCACCCTGATCGAACTCGTGGAGCACCCGGCGGCAGGCCCGGCCCATTGAGCCGCCCGGCCCGGCCCGGCTGGTGGATTCCGGCCCTCCTGATCATGGGGACGATCTGGTGGCTGAGTTCGGGCAGCGACACGCCCGGCCCCCCGCTGACGCATCCCCTCGACTGGGCGGCGCACTTCCTGGCCTACCTCGCCCTGGCCTTCACCCTCGCGCGGGCGACCGGACGCCGGGGTCTCGCCGTGGTGATCGCCGCGTGGTTCGGCGCCTCCGACGAGGTGCACCAAGCCTTTGTGCCGGGCCGGGACGCGGGCCTGAGTGACTGGCTGTTCGACCTTGCGGGAGCAGGGGTGGGGGCGTGGCTGGCGCTGGGGCGGGGCGCTGGGCGCAAGGGGGACGACGGGACACCCTGACCGCCGGGGCCGACCCATTGACCCCGCCCTCAGCCCAGCGGGGTCGCCGCCAGCCGCTCCAGCACGCTGGGGTCTTCCAGGGTGCTCGTGTCGCCCTCGATCGCCTTGCCCGCCGCGATCTGGCGCAGAAAGCGGCGCATGATCTTGCCGCTGCGGGTCTTGGGCAGGGCGTCCGCCACGATGATCGCGTCCGGGCGGGCCAGGGCGCCGATCTCGCGGCTGACGTGCGCCCGCAACTCCCCGGCATTCACCGTGAACCCCGCCTGCGGCAGCACGAAGGCCACCACACCTTCACCCTTGACCTCGTCCGGGCGGCCCACCACGGCGGCCTCCGCGACGGCGGGGTGGGCCACCAGCGCCGACTCGATCTCCATCGTCCCCAGGCGGTGCCCGGAGACGTTGAGCACGTCGTCCACCCGCCCCATCACCGTGACGTAGCCGTCGGCATCGCGCCGGGCGCCGTCTCCCGCGAAATACACGTGCGGAATCTCGCCCCAGTAGGACTTGCGGTAGCGCTCGTCGTCGCCGTAGACGGTCCGCAGCATGGAAGGCCAGGGCCGCTTGATGACCAGCAGGCCGCCGTCGTCGGGGCCGAGTTCCTCCCCGTCATGGGTCATGATCGCGGGCTCGACGCCGAACATCGGGAGGCCCGCGCTGCCGGGCTTGCTGGGGTGGGCGCCGGGCAGGGTGGTCAGCATGATCGCGCCCGTCTCGGTCTGCCACCAGGTGTCCACCACCGGGCAGCGCTCCCCGCCGATCACGCGGTAGTACCACATCCACGCTTCCGGGTTGATCGGCTCGCCCACCGACCCCAGCAGGCGCAGGCTGCTCAGGTCGCAGCGGCCCGGCAGTTCGTCGCCCTGCCGCATAAAGGAGCGGATGGCCGTGGGCGCGGTGTACAGGATGCTGACCCGGTGCCGCTCCACGAGCTGCCAGAAGCGGCCCCAGTCGGGGTGGTTGGGGGCCCCTTCGTACATCAGCACGGTCGCGCCGTTGAGCAGCGGCCCGTACACGCTGTAGGAGTGCCCGGTCACCCAGCCCACGTCGGCGGTGCACCAGTACACGTCGTCGTCGCGCAGGTCAAACACCGTTTGCGTGGTCAGGTACGTGCCCACCATGTACCCGCCCGTCGTGTGCAGCACGCCCTTGGGCTTGCCCGTGCTGCCGGAGGTGTACAGCACGAAGAGGGGATGCTCGCTGTCCACGGCGGCGGCCTCGTGCTCGTCCCCGGCGGCGGCTAGGGCCTCGTGCCACCAGAGGTCGCGGCCGGGCTGCATGGGCGCGTCGCAGTTCGCCCGGCAGACCACCAGCATGTGCTCCAGGCTGGGGGTGTTCCGCGCCGCCTCGTCCGCGTTCGCCTTGAGGTTCACGAGGCTGCCCCGCCGCTGCCCCGCGTCGGCGGTGACCAGCAGCTTGCTCTGGGCGTCGTTGATGCGGTCGGCCAGCGCCGAGACCGAAAAGCCTCCGAACACCACGCTGTGAATCGCGCCGATGCGGGCGCAGGCGAGCATGGCAATGGCCGCTTCCGGAATCAGCGGGAGGTAGAGGGTCACCCGGTCGCCCTGTTCGACCCCCAGCGCGGTCAGCGCGTTCGCCGCCCGCTTCACCTCGCGCAGCAGCTCGGCGTAGCTGTAGCGCCGGACCTCGCCGTCCTCGGCTTCCCAGAGGATCGCGGTCTTGTCTCCCCGGCCCGCCGCCACGTGGCGGTCGAGCGCGTTGTAGGCCACGTTGGTCTGCCCGCCCACGAACCACTGCGCGTGTGGCTCCTGCCAGTCCAGCACCCGGTCCCAGCGCCGCATCCAGTGCAACTCTCCCGCCACGTCGCTCCAGAAGCCGTCCGGGTCGTCCAGGCTGCGGCGGTAGAGGCGGTCGTATTCCTCGCGCGTCAGCCGGGCGCGGGCCACGAAATCGGCGGGGGGCGCGATGACCCGGTTCTCGTGCAGCAGGTTGTCGATGTGGTCGTTCGTGGACGGGTGGGTCATAGGCAAACCTCCGGAGGAGCGCGGCGGGCAAGCGGGTGAGACGCGGGTTGTGGAGGCCTTCACTGTAGTGCGGCGGCGTGAGGAACGCGCCCGCCGTCACGCGGGGGGTACTGCACCCGGTTCAAGGAACTGGGAGAAGGGGAGGAGTGGGAAACCCCCGGCGGAGGGGCCGGGGGCTGGGGGCAGCGGGGCAGGAGGCTCAGTCGTGCGCGGCGACGGTGCCGTCCACGCCCGCGCCGGTGTAGGCGCGGAACTGCATCTCCTCGAAGGCCTGGTCTTCCTCGTCGCGGCGGCGGCGGGCGCCGATCAGGGTGCCCAGCGCGGCGAAGGCGAAGCCTGCGGGGATGGACACGATGCCGGGGTTTTCCAGCGGGAAGAGGGCCTGCGCCTGAATGGGGCGGCGTCCGGTCGTCTTCTCGGGTGGGTCCACGCCCATGATGTTGGGGCTGACCGCGATCAGGGCGAGGCAGGTCAGGATGCCGCCCACGATCCCCCAGATCGCTCCGGTCGCGTTGAACTTGCGCCAGAACAGGGTAAAGAGGATCACCGGGAGGTTGGAACTCGCGGCGATGGCAAAGGCCAGCGCGACCAGGAAGGCCACATTCTGTGACTGCGCCAGCAGCCCCAGCCCGATGGCGATGATTCCCACCGCGACCGTGGCGAGCCGGGCCACCCGGAACTCCTCGCGCTCGGTGGCCTGTCCCTTGCGGATGACGCCCTTGTAGATGTCGTGGGTAAAGGAGGTGCTCGCCGCAATGGTGAGTCCTGCCACCACCGCGAGGATGGTCGCGAAGGCCACGGCGGTCACGAAGGCCAGTCCGAACTCGCCGCCCACCGTCCCGGCGCCGCCGAACAGCTCCTGCGCGAGCAGCGGCGCGGCCATGTTGCCCGCCGCGTTCGCCGCAGCGATGGCCTCGCGGCCGACGAGCACGTTCGCGGCGTTGCCCAGGAAGGCAGTCATCACGTAGAAGGCCCCGATCAGGACCATCGCCCACACCACGCTCTTGCGGGCGTCCTGCGCGGTGGGCACGGTGTAGAAGCGCACCAGGATGTGCGGCAGCCCGGCGGTGCCCAGCACCAGCGCGAGGCTGAGGCTGATCAGGTCGATGGGATTCTTGTACTTCACGCCCGCGCCCAGGAACTCCTGCCCGTTGAGGCGCTCGACGTTCCCCAGCAGGTTGGAAAAGCTCCAGCCAAAAGCGTTCAGGATCAGCACCGTCATCACGATGGTGGCGAACATCAGCAGCACGGCCTTGATGATCTGCACCCAGGTCGTGGCGAGCATGCCGCCGACCACCACGTAAATGATCATCAGCACGCCGACGAGGGGAATGGCGACGCTCGGCGTGAGCACCCCGCCCGACAGCAGACTGATCAGCGATCCGGCCCCCACGACCTGCGCGATCATGTAAAAGGCGCTCACGACGATGGTGCTGATCGCCGCGTAGGTCCGCACGCGGGGGTCTTTCAGGCGGTAGACCAGCATGTCGGCCAGGGTGTACTTGCCCAGGTTCCGCAGCGGCTCGGCCACGATAAACAGCACCGTCAGGTACGCGATAAACCACCCGACCGAGTACATGAAGCCGTCGTAGCCGTTCAGCGCGATCAGCCCGGTGATTCCCAGGAAGGAGGCCGCGCTCATGTAATCACCGGCGATGGCGATGCCGTTTTGCCCCGCGCTGATGCGCCCGCCCGCCACATAGAAGTCCGAGGCGCTGGTGTTGCGCCGGGAGGCCCAGAAGGTGACCCCCAGCGTGATCGCCACGATCACGGCCGCGAGCAGAAAGGTCATTGCGTCGCCTCCCGCGCCAGTCGGTCAAAGGTCCGGGCCTTCACCACATAGATCGCCGCCATGATCCAGCCCATCGCAAATTCCGCGAAGGCGAACACGTACCCGAAGGTCACGTTTCCGAAGACCTTGGTTGCCATCAGCGGCTTGTTGTAGCCCGCCAGGATGGGCAGCAGGAAATACAGCACCAGAAACGTCACGGTCATGATCACCGTGAAGCGGTTGCGCTCCGCGACCAGCTGGGTGTAGGCCGGGTTGTGCGGGGGCGCGGCAGCGGAGGGCAGACGGGAAACGGTCATGGGAGCCTCCTGGGGCACGGGAAGGCGGAAAGGGAGCGCGGCCAGGGGGGACGGGCAGCGCGGCTGAATTGGCAGGTCGCTTCGCAGATTAGGAGCCTCTTAACCTGAAATCAATAAACCGGGTGTAAGGTTTGCGTTTCTGGACCAGGAACAGTCCGGTGGGGCTAGGGTGCCTGGTTTGCCAATTGTCCAGCGGGGGGGGCGTATGGTGAGGGCTGTGCTTCTCGACCGGCTCAACCGGCCTCTGCGTGACCTGCGCGTCAGCGTGACCGACCGCTGCAACCTACGCTGCACGTACTGCATGCCCGCCGACGTGTTCGGGCCGGACTACGCCTTCTTGCCGCGCGAGGAGTTGCTCTCGTTCGAGGAAATCGAACGCCTGACCCGCGCCTTCGTCGCGCTGGGGGTCCGCAAGCTGCGCCTGACCGGGGGCGAACCGCTGCTGAGGCGCGACCTGCCGGAGCTGGTGGCCCGGCTGTCGGCCCTGGAGGGGGTGGAGGACGTGGCCCTCACGACCAACGGGTTGCTGCTGCCCCGCCTCGCGGCCGACCTGAAGGCGGCGGGACTGCGGCGCGTCACCGTCAGCCTCGACAGCCTCGACCCGGAGGTGTTCGGGCGCATGAATGGCCTGAACGTGGCCCCCGACCGCGTGCTCGACGGCATCGAGGCGGCGCTGCGGGCGGGCCTCGGCGTGAAGGTGAATACTGTGGTGCAGCGCGGGGTGAATGACGCCGGACTGCCCGAGCTGTGGCGGGCGCTGCGCGACCGGGCCACCGTGCGTTTTATCGAGTTCATGGACGTGGGCAACCACAACGGCTGGAACATGGACGCGGTGGTGCCCTCGCGCGAGGTGCTCGCCCGCCTCGCGGACGCGGAACCGGGCCTGGATTTTGCGCCCGTCAATCCCGCCTACCGGGGCGAGGTCGCGGCCCGTTACTACGACGGGGAGGGCCACGAGGTTGGGTTGATCTCCTCGGTCACGGCGCCCTTTTGCGGCGACTGCTCACGGGCGCGGCTCTCGGCGGTCGGCGTGCTGTACACCTGCCTCTTCGCCGGGGCAGGCACCGACCTGCGGGCACCGCTGCGGGCGGGCGCGACCGACGCCGAGCTGCGCGAGCGCGTCGCCGCCGTCTGGCAGGCCCGCCAGGACCGCTACAGCGAGGAGCGGGGCGAGGCCACCCCTGGGCGGGCGGCGAGCAAGGTCGAGATGTCGCATATCGGGGGCTGACCGCTCTGGGAAACGCTGTTCCTCGCCGCGTACCCGGCGCGTGACCTTGTGTCTGCCGAACGCCAATCTTTAAGATGAGGGCTCAGGAAAGCCCCTGCGCCCGCAGCCGGGCTGGGAGGCGAGCATGGCGAAGTACCCGCTGATCAAGACCACCCTCAAAGACCGCCTGCTGGGCGGGCACTACCTGGAGGGCTTGCCCCTTCCCAGCGAACCGCAACTCGCCCGCGAGTTCGAGGTCTCGCGCATGACCGCCCGCCGCGCCATCGACGAGCTGGAGCGCGAGGGCTACGTCTACCGGGTGCAGGGGGCAGGCACCTTTCCTACCGGCAAGCGCTTTCGCCAGGGCATGTTCCGGGTGCGGCCTTTCAAGGAGTGGGCGCGGCACCCCGACCACCGCACCCACGTCCTGCGGGCGCTGACGGTGGGAGCCACCCCCGAAATCGCGGCGGTGCTGCACCTGAACGCCGGGGACCCGGTGCTGTACGTCCACCGCCTGCGCACGGCTGGCGACGAGGCGCTGGTCATCGAGAAGCGGTACATCAACTCGGCGCTGGCCCCCTCGCTGCTCGACCACGACCTCAGCTCCGAGAGCATCCACGAAGTCATGATCGGGCTGGGGGTGCCCATCACCCGCGTCGAGCAGAATCTGGAAGCGGTCAACCTGCGCCAGGAGGAAGCCGAACTGCTGCGCGTACCGCTGGGCACCGCCGCCTTCCTGCTGCGGCGCACAAGTTATAGCGGGCCGCAACGTGTGTCCTACGTCAACTATTGGGTGCGCGGCGACCGCTACGCCTTTCAGGACAGTTTCGAGCCGTAGGGCGGGGAGACCCCTCTCCCTTGGGGAGAGGGGCGCTGCGCAGCAGCGGGGTGAGGGGTCCCTTCCACCGAATGCCCTAGACCCCGCGCCCTTCCCGCGTGAGTCCCGCCCCAAGATTCCCCGGCGCGGGACCCATCCCACCCCCGGATTTGGTGGAGACGGCCCCACCCTAACCTCACCGCCCGGACAGCTTGCGGCTGGTGGAATGACCCCCGACTGACCGCCATGCGCGGCCAGCAGGGAGGCCCCATGTTCTACTACGACGGCAAGTTGCAGTACCCGGTCCGCGTCGAGACGCCCGATCCCCGCTTCGCGCGGCTGCTTCAGCAGGCCATCGGGGGGGTGGAGGGCGAGATTCGCGTGACCCTTCAGTATCTCTTTCAGGCTTTCGGTGCCCGCGGTCCCAAGAAGTACCGCGACATGCTGCTCGCGACCGGCACCGAGGAGATCGGTCACGTCGAGATGCTTGCCACGGCGGTGGCCCTCAACCTTCAGGGCAGCCCGGCCAGCGTCCAGGAGGAGGTGGCCCAGAGTAACCCCATCGTGGGGGCCGTGATGGGCGGCGACCCCCGGCAGTACCTCTCGGCGGGGCTGGCGGCGCTGGCCTCCGACGCCAACGGGGTGCCCTTCAGCGGCTCGCACGTCTATGCCAGCGGCAACCTCGCCGCCGACATGTACGCCAACGTCACCGCCGAGGCGACCGGGCGGGTGCTGGCCTGCCGCCTCTTTACCCTGACCGACGACCCCGGCATGAAGGACATGCTGCGCTTCCTGATCGCCCGCGACACCATGCACCAGCAGCAGTGGCTCGCCGTGATCGAGGAACTCGGCGGGCACCAGGGCACCCTGCCTATCCCCAACTCCTTCCCGGTCGAGGAGGAGCTGCGCGAGGTGAGCTACACCTACTTCGCCCCCGGTACCCAGGGCACCGAGCCCCCGCAGGGCCGCTGGACCCAGGGACCGTCCCTCGACGGGCTGGGCCAGTTCAAGCTGGAACCCGCCCGCCCCTTCGGGGAAGAGCCCGTCCTGGGACCGCCCGACCCCCTCGCCTTCGCGGAAATCCAGCAGATGATGGGCGCGGGGGGCCAGGGAACGCGGCCCGGCGCGACCTCCTCGGACGACTGACGGCCGAAGAAGAGGGGCCGCACTTCTGGGGGGTACCCGAAGGTGCGGCCCCCTTCGCGTTGTGGCTCAGGCGTCGGGGTCGGCGCTCCAGTCCGTCAGGGCGTAGGCTCCACTCACCATCCCGGCCAGCCCCAGGAAGTAGGCGCGGTCGCGGCCCTCCATGCGGGCGCCCAGCAGCAGCAGCACGGGCAGGGTGCCCAGTTCGATCTTGCCGTGCAGCGGGAAGGGAATCTGGCGGCTCAGGGCGGGCGGGTAGTCGGTCAGGGCACTGACGCCCAGGTACGACCCTGCCAGCGCGTAGGAGGCGGTGCGGGCCTGCGGGCCGAGCCGCAGCAGGGCGGGGGCGGCCAGCATCAGGCCGCAGGCGGCGTAATCGACAAGGCCGTGCAGTCGGGGCGTCAGCGGTTTCATGGGTTCAGCATGGGGGGTCTCCGGGTATGGGGGACAGGGCCTCTCCTAAGTCGACCTTGAGCGTTGACGGGGCTGCGTCTTCACTGGACGGGGTGCAAATTTAGACCGCCACGCGCTATATGTGGGAGATCATGGATTCGTCGTCGCTCCGGGAGCGTCAGAAAGAACGCCGCCGCGCGCGGATCTACAGCGTGGCCCTCGACCTGTTCAAGCGGGGGGGCTTCCAGGCCACCACCGCCACCGACATCGCGCGGGCCAGCAACGTCTCGCGGGGGACCTTTTTCAACTACTACCCGTACAAGGAAGCGGTGCTGCTCGACTACGGCAGTGAAGTCATGGAGCGCCTGCGTGACCGGGCCGAGGCGCGGCTCGCGGAGGGGATTGCCCCCCTCACCGTGCTGTACGAGATCTGGGACGAACTCGCCGCCGAGAATGGCCGCGAGCGCGACCTTTTCCCGCCGCTCGCCTACGAGGTCATGAATCCCAACCCCGAGCGGGCCAGGACCGCGTATCAGGCCCTGCCGCTGAGCAAGGTGATCGAGCTGATCTTGAAGCCGCTGCACCAGGCCGGGCAGATTCGTACTGACCTCAGCCTGCAGCGCATCAGCAACCTGATCGCGGACACCTACCTGCTCGTCGCCCTGCGCTGGAGCGCCTACGGCACCGACCGCACCCTGCAGGAGGAGACGCGGCTGGCTCTGAACCTGCTGCTGGAAGGCGCCCTGCGGCCCGACGCCCCGGCCCGCCCGTCCTGAAAGGGGCGCAGACGGCGTGACCCAGCCTGAACTCAGCATCGGAAGTGCCCGGCACAGCTGGCCCTTCAGCCGGGGGCTGGTCGTGGAGTCGCTCGTCAACGCGGGGGCGAGCGCTCCGGCAGCGGCCACCGTCGCCCGCCGGGTCGAGCAGGCATTGCGGCACGCCCGCCGGGCCACCGTGACTCCAGCCGAGTTGCAGGCCCTGATGGTGGACCTCGCGCGGGACGCGCTGGGCGAGGAGGTCGCGCAGGCCGCCGCCCGGCAGACCCCAGCCTTCGTGGACATCGTGGTGCAGGCCAAGAAGGGCACGCTGCCCTTTAGCCGCGGCGTGCTGGCCCGCACGCTGGAGGACACCGGCCTCTCGCCGCGCGACGCCTACGGCACGGCGAGCGCGGTGGACGTGCGGCTGCGGCAGTCCGGGCGGCGCGAGGTCACGGTGCCCGAACTCGACGAGGTGACGGAAGACGTGCTGGCGGGGCGTTACGGCGAACACCTGCGCCGCACCTACCGCTTCCTGAAGGGCAACCGGGGCCGCCTGGGGGTGGTCAGCGGGGACGGGGGCACGCCCACCCCCTTCAGCAAGGGGCTGCTGGTGCAGTCGCTGTTGGCGGCGGGGGTGGCCCCCGACGTGGCCCGCAAGGTGGCCCGCGTGACCCAGCGCGACCTGCGCGGCAGCGAGGACCGGCTGGTGACCCGCCACGCCATCCGCGAGAAGGTCGAGGCCCTGCTGCGCGACGAGGTCGGCCCCGACGTGAGTGCGCGGTACCGCCTGCTGCGGGTGATTCGCCGCCCGCCGCGCCCACTGGTCGTGCTGCTCGGCGGCGTGAGCGGCACGGGCAAGAGCTACCTCGCCGCCGAGGTCGCCTACCGCCTGGGGATCACCCGCGTGATCGGCACCGACGCCGTGCGCGAGGTCATGCGAGCGATGGTGTCGCGCGAACTCGTGCCGGGCCTCCACGCGAGCACCTTCAACGCCTGGGAAGCCCTGCTGCCCCCCGGCGTGCCGCGCCCCGACAAGCCCACCCCCGCCGACCTGCTCGCCGGGCTGCGCGATCAGGTCCAGCAGGTCAGCGTGGGGCTGGGGGCGGTGGTGCGCCGCGCGATCGAGGAGGGGACCAGCCTCGTGCTGGAGGGGGTGCACCTCGTTCCCGGCTACCTGCGGGCCACCGACTATGCGGGGGCGCTGGTGGTGCCCATGCTGGTGACCCTGCCCGACGAGGGCGAGCACCGCCGCCACTTCGAGTCCCGCGACCGCGAGACGGCGGCGAGCCGCCCCCTGCACCGCTACATGGCCTATTTCGGCGAAATCCGCACCATGCAGGACTACCTCGAAGAACTCGCCCGCCGCGAGGACGTGCCCCTGCTGGACGGCCTGACCCTGGACGAAAGCGCGGAGCAGGCCGTGGACGTGGTGCTGCGCCGGGTAATGGCCGCCCTGACGCCGGGGGAGCGGGCCGCGCTGCTGGGGGAGGAGGGGGGGACGGAGTGACGGCCCCGCCTCAGCGCCGGACCTGTCGCACCGCTGCCCGCAACTCGGCCAGCGCCCCCCCATCCCCGCCGTAGCGGGCGCGGTGGTAGGCCCCCACCGCCGCGCGGATGGTGTCGGCCTGCTCAGGATGCTTCTGGATGGCCCGCTCGCCATAGGCCGCCGCCGTCTCGCCAGGAGCGCGGGGCAGGCGCAGCCGCCGGGCAAGGTCGTCCAATCCTCGCGCGGCTGGGTCCAGGGTGGGGGAGCGCCGCCGGGCCACGAGCAGCAGCGGAAGTGCCGCGAGGAGCACTCCAGCGACCCCCAGCGCGAGCAGCGCGGGCCGCCCGCCCACCCCGGCCTGCACCCGGCCCAGCAGATCGCGCTGGCGCGGGCCGTCGTAGCCCGCGACCCAGTCGTTCCAGCGGGTCTGCCAGGCGTCCACCCGCAGGGCCACCCGGTCCAGGGCGGCGGGGGGCGGGGGCGTGTCCGCCTCCGGTCGGGCCAGAGCGGTGGGCAGCCCGGCGGTCACCCGGCCCGGCGCGACCTGCGCGGTGGGGTCCACCCGCACCCAGCCCCGGCCCTCCAGCCACACTTCTACCCAGGCGTGCGCGTCCTGCTGGCGCACGATCAGGTAGCCGCCGTCGGGGTTGCGCTCCCCACCGAGGTAGCCGCCCACCACGCGGGCCGGGACCCCCGCCGCCCGCATCAGGAACGCGAACGACGAGGCGTAATGCTCGCAGAAGCCAGCGCGGGAGCCGAACAGGAAGGCGTCCACCCGGTTCCGCTGGGGCAGGGTGGGCGGCGTGAGGGTGTAGCGAAAATCTCCATTCCGCAGCCACCCCAGCGCCGCTTCCACCCGCTCCGGCGCTGGCAGCCCCGCCCACGACGCGGCGAGCGCCCGTGCCTGTGGACTCTCCCCGGACGGCAGCCCCAGGTTGAGGGTCAGGCGCTCAGGCGCCTCGCGTACTCCCAGCCGGGCGGCGCGGCCCTGCACGGCGTGGCGGGTGCGGCTGCCCCCCACGCTGAAGGAGACGGCCTGAAACGCGGTCGTCACGAAGGCCCCCGGCGGCAGCGTGGTCGGCGTGTCCAGCACCGGAATCCAGGGCGGGTTGCCGGGTTCCAGGGTCAGGCGGTAGGCCAGCGTCGGCCCGTAGAACTCCACCGTTGGGGACCCGAAGCGTTCGCGTACCTGCCCCCAGCGCAGCCCGTCATAGCGTTCGTAGACCGGACCGCGCCAGTAGCGTTCTTCCGGGGCGGGCAGGGGGCCGCCGAACTCGGCGCGAAAGGCCACGTCCCGGCTCTGGGCCAGGGAGCTGTATTCGCCCGCTGTGATCTCGTCGGCCAGCCCGGTCTGCGCGGCCTGCACCGGAAGTTGCCACAGGGGTCCGTCGGGGCGGGGGAACAGCACGAACAGCACGGCCATCAGCGGCGCGGCCTGAAGGCTGAGGCGGGCGGCCTGACCTACGGCGGCCAGCCCCGACGCTGGCCCCGGCCCATTCCAGCGCCCCAGCGCGGCGAGCAGCCCCACCAGCCCCAGCGCGACATGCGCCGCCGCGAGCGGTCCCTGCCCGAAAAAGAGGTGGGTGAGCAGCACGAACACGCCCAGCAGCGCGAGCAAGCGGGCGTCGCGCTGGGTGCGCGTCTCGGCAGCCTTGAGGCATACCAGCAGCCCCAGCAGCGCCGTGCCCGCCTCGCGGCCCAGCAGGGTGCCATAGACGGCGTTCAGCACGACGAAGCCCAGCCCCGCGAGCAGCCCCAGCGCCCAGCTCGGCGGGGCGGGGAGCGGGCGGCGGGTCCGCAGGGCGGCGTAGCTCAGCAGCGCGGCCTCCAGCCCGGTGAGCCACACGGGTTGCCGCAGGGCGGCGGGGGCCAGTGCGAACGCCAGCGAGAGCAGGGTGAAGCGCAGCGGAGCGCCCGGCAGAGGGGCCGGAGCGGGGCGTCGGGGGGCGGGCGCCGCCGGAGCGGGCCAGGGCTGCACCTCGGCCAGAGCTGCGCGGGCCGCTGCCGCATGCGCCTCCCCCGCGCCGGGGGGCAGGGCGCGGCCAGGCAGCGTCAGGCGGAAGGGCACCCCCGTGCGCCGCGCCTCCTCCACCCAGGCGGCCAGCCGCGAGAGCCGGGCCTCGGGGTCGGGCAGGGACGCCGTCTGCGCCCAGTCCAGCGCGAGGAGGGTCCCGGCGGGCGCGTCCGTCTCGCGGACCACGGGCGACCCGGTGCGGGCCGCGTGCCGCCACGACACCTGCCGGGGTGAGTCGCCCGGCTGGTAGGGCCGCAGCCCGCTGAAGTCGTCCGGGCCGGGACCGCGCCGCTCGGCCTCCTCGCCCGCGCCGGGGGCGGGGGGTGGGGGCGGCGGCGCTCCCTCCTCCGGCAGCGGGGCGACGGGGAGGGGGGCCGGAACCGGGAGGGGCTGCCACACCGCCCACAGCCCCAGCGGGTCCAGCGCGGCGACGGCGGGCCGGGTCAGGTGGAGCAGGCCACGGGTTGGGGTGGGCAGCGGGACGGTCACCTCGGCGGTGCCTCCGGCCGGAACGCGCTCCATGCCCTCCGCCCCCGGCCCCAGACGCACGAGGAAGGTCCCCCCCGGTCCCCGGCCCTCCACCCGCACCGTGAAGGGCGCGGTGCCCCCCGCGACCGCCGAGGCCGGGGGCACCACCCGCCCGGTCAGCCCCCGACCCGCCCACGTCGCCTGCGCCGCCGCCGCCACCCACACGCCCCCCAGCAGAAAGGTCACCGCGTAGCCCAGCCCCAGCGCGTAGTTGATGCAGCCCACCAGCGTGACCACGATCAGCCCCAGGAAGGCCACGCCCAACCGGGTGGGCCGCAGGGTGCCGGAGGGCCGGGGCGCGGGAGTCACCGGGCGGGGGGAGCGGGTCAAGGAATCGGCGTCTCCGCGAGCAGGCGGGCCAGCACGTCGGAAGCGACCCCCCCGCGCACCGGGAGGCGGTGGCCCGCGACGCCGGGGAAGACCGCCTGCACGTCCTCTGGCAGCACCATCGTCCGCCCCGCGAGGTAAGCCCACGCCCGCGCCGCCGCCAGCAGTCCCAGCAGGGCGCGGGGACTCAGGCCCAAATCCAATGCGGGGTGGTCGCGGGTCGCGCGGGCGAGCACTTGCAGGTAATCCAGCAGCGGCGGAGCGGCATATACGGCGTCCACCTCCCGCCGGGCCGAGCGCAGGGTGTCCGGGTCCAGCGCGGCGGGCAGCTCGCGCACCACGTCGCCCCGCCCGCCTGTCTCCAACAGGGTGCGCTCGGCGCGGGCGTCGGGGTAGCCCAGCGTGACCGACATCAGGAAGCGGTCGAGCTGCGCTTCGGGCAGCGGCGACGTGCCCACGAAGGCGGCCGGATTCTGGGTGGCAATCACGAAAAAGGGGTCGGGCAGCGGCCGCGTGACCCCGCCCTCGCTGACCTGCCGCTCCTCCATCGCTTCGAGCAGGGCGCTCTGGGTGCGCGGGGTGGCGCGGTTGATCTCGTCGGCGAGCAGCACCTCCGAGAAGATCGGGCCGGGCTGGTACCGGAAGACCCCGCCCGCCGCGTCCCAGATGCTCATGCCCAGCAGGTCGGCGGGCAGCAGGTCCGCCGTGAACTGCACCCGCCGGAACGAGAGGCCCAGCGTGCGCGAGAGCGCGTGCGCCAGCGTGGTTTTGCCGACGCCCGGCTGGTCCTCGATCAGCAGGTGCCCGCCCGCCAGCAGACAGGCCAGCGAGAGGCGCACCTGTCCCGGCTTGCCCAGAATCACCCCGTCCAGTTGCGCGAGCGCACGGGCCACCGCCGCCGCGCTGGTCGAGGGGGAAGGGGGGGCGGGCACACGCGTCATGGGGGCGAGTCTAGCCACGCCCCTCTGACAGAACTGCGACATCGGGCGCGGGGCGGTCGGGCGGCTCAGGCGTGCAGCGCGTCCCGGTCCTCGCACGGCTGCCCCTCCGCCTCGGGTTGCAGGGTCACGTGCGTAAGGTGGTGGCGCTCGCGCAGGGTCCGACGGGCACGCGCCAGGACCTCGGTGACCTCCACCCCGCCTGCCACCTCCACATGGGCCGTCAACACCGGCTGCCCCGCCGTGATCGCCCACACATGCAGGTCGTGGACGCCCCGCACCCCCGGCACACTGCCCAGTGTGGCCCGCACCGCCCGCACGTCCAGGCCCTTGGGGGCTCCCTCCAGCAGCACGTTCAGGCTGTCGAGCAGCAGGCCCCACGCGCTGCGCAGGATCAGCAGGCCGATCAGGGCGCTCACGAGGGGATCGGCCACCGTCCACCCGGTTCCCAGCACCAGCAGCGAGGCGACGATTGCCCCCACCGACCCCAGCAGGTCGCCCAGCACGTGCAGAAAGGCCCCGCGCACATTCAGGCTGTCCCGCTGCCCCCCATGCAGGACGGCGGCGCTCACGAGGTTGGCGACCAGCCCGGCCACCGCGACCGCCAGCATGACCCCGCCCTGCACCTCGGGCGGGTCGGACAGGCGCCCGTAGGCCTCCCACAGAATCCACAGCGTGAGCAGCAGCAGCGCCGCCGCGTTCACGAAGGCCGCCAGAATCTCCACCCGGTAGAAGCCGTAGGTCCGCTCCGGGGTCGCCGGGCGGCGGGCGAAGCGCACCGCGAAGAGGCTCAGCGCCAGCGCCGCCACATCGGACGCCATATGCCCCGCGTCGGAGAGCAGGGCCAGGCTCCCTGATACCAACCCCCCGATGATCTCCACCACCATGAAGGTCGCCGTGACCCCCAGCGCGATACCCAGCCGCCGCGCATCGGCCCCATGCCCGTGGCTGTGGCCGTGCCCAGCGTGGTCATGCGGGTGATCGTGGTTGTGGGAATGGACGCTCATCGGGCCTCCGGGGGTGGGGGAGACGGGGGCGGACCGGGACAGGCTAGCGCAGGTGCCCGCCGTGCCGACGGTTGGCTCCGAAATCGGAAGGACAGTGAACCACCGGAATGCACCCCCGAGGTGCAGCAGCAAAAGGAAAAACCCCGTCCCAGAGGGAGCGGGGCTTGGTCTGGCTCGGCAGGTTGGGGTCGAACCAACGACCGTCCGATTAACAGTCGGATGCTCTGCCACTGAGCTACTGCCGAATACCGTGGCGCGTGCCGTTTCCGGCGCGAGAGGGAGAGTAACACGGGTTCCGGCGTTTTGCAAGAGAAGCTCAGGCCTGTGCCCCACCCGGCATGATCGTCCCCGGATTCACCCCCAGGCGGTCGAGGGCCGCCTGCCAGCGTTCCTCGGCGGGCACGTCCCAGATCAGCCCCGGCATGTCCTGCTCGACCCACAGCCAGGTGCCCTCGCGGGCTTCTTCGGTGAGCTGGCCCGCGCTCCAGCCCGAGTAGCCCAGCAGCAGCATGTAGGGCTGGTCCGAGGCCATCACCGCGTGCAGCACGTCCAGGCTGCTGGTCACGTACAGACCGGGGGCCAGCCGCACCTCGCCGGGCAGGTTCAGCGCTTCCCGGTACAGGCACCAGCCCACGCCCGGCTCGACCGGGCCGCCCGCCCAGGCGGTGCCCGCCCCGGTGGTGGGGGCATCGGGCAGCAGTTCGGCCACGCTCTGGGTCAGGGGCGCGTTGACGAGCAGGCCCATCGCGCCCGACCCGTCGTGTTCCAGCAACAGGATCACGGCGCCCTCAAAGGCGCTGCCGCGCAGATGGGGGCTGGCGACCAGGAACGTCAGCGGGACGGTCATGGAGTCAGGATAGTGGGCCGCAGGCGCGACGGGTCATGACGCAGAAACCTCCCGCCACCGGGGAGGTGGGCGGGAGGCTGAGAAAGGGGAGAGGCTTTACGCGCTCGCGCCCGTGCTGCGGCGGGTCGTGCGGCGCTTGGCGGGTGGGGCGGCGACCTCGGCGGCCTCGCCGCGCGGGGTTTCCAGGGCCTTCAGGCCGCCTACCAGCGCCACGTCGAGCACCTGATCGACCGTCTCGCAGGGGTGGAAGCGCATCGAGGAGCGCAGGTGCACCGGGATGTCGCGCAGGTCGCCCTCGTTCGCCTTGGGCATGATGATGTGCTTGATTCCGGCGCGGCGGGCACCCAGCACCTTCTCCTTCAGGCCGCCGATGGGCAGGTAGCGCCCGGTCAGGGTCATCTCGCCTGTCATTGCCACGTCGTGCCGGGCGGGGATGCCGCTCAGGGCCGAGATCAGGGACGTGACCATCGCGCCGCCCGCCGAGGGGCCTTCCTTGGGAATCGCGCCTGCGGGCACGTGGATGTGAATCTCGGAGTTCTCGATGCGCTCGCGGTCGATGTGGAAGCGTTCGGCGTTGGTCTTGATGTAGGTCAGCGCGGCGCGGGCCGACTCCTTCATCACGTCGCCGAGCTGCCCGGTCAGCACCAGGCCCTTGCCGGGCATCACGCTGGTCTCCACGAACAGGATGTCGCCGCCGACGGGCGTGTAGAACATCCCGGTCGAGACGCCCACCCGGTCCTCCTGCCCCTCGGTTTCGGGCACGTGCCGGGCCTGGCCGAGGTAGCGGTCGAGTTCCTTGTCGGTCACCTTGACGCGCTTGACCTCGCCGGTGGCGATGCGGCGGGCGACCTTGCGGGCCACGGTGCCGATCTCGCGCTCCAGGTTACGGACGCCCGCTTCCCGCGTGTAGTGGCTGATCAGCCGCTCCAGCGCCGCGTCCGTGAAGCTGATCTGGTTGGCCTTCAGGCCGTTGGCCGTGAGCTGCCGGGGCAGCAGGTAGCGCTTGGCGATCTCCAGCTTCTCCTGCTCAATGTACGAGGAGAACTCGATCACTTCCATGCGGTCCATCAGCGCGGCCGGAATCTGCTCGGGGTAGTTGGCGGTGGCGATGAACATGACCTCACTGAGGTCGAAGGCCACGCCCATGTAGTGGTCGGTGAAGTGCTGGTTCTGCGCGGGGTCGAGCACTTCCAGCAGCGCCGCCGAGGGGTCGCCCTGGTAGCTGGTGCCCAGCTTGTCCACCTCGTCAAGCAGGATCACCGGGTTCTTGGTGCCCGCCGTGCGGATGCCCTGGATGATGCGGCCCGGCATCGCCCCGATGTAGGTGCGGCGGTGGCCCCGGATGTCCGACTCGTCGCGGGCGCCGCCCAGCGCAATGCGCACGTACTTGCGCCCCAGCGACTTGGCGATACTCTGCGCGATGCTCGTCTTGCCCACGCCGGGAGGGCCGGTGAACACCAGAATCGGCCCCTTGTTGACCTCGGCGGCGTCGAGTTCTCCGCGCTCGGCCCGCTCGCGGCGCAAGCGGCGCACCGCCAGGAACTCCAGCACCCGGTCCTTGACCTTCTCCAGGCCGTAGTGGTCCTCGTCGAGGATGCCTGCGGCTTCCGTCACGTCGAGGCGGTCGTCGCTGCGGACATTCCAGGGCAATTCGGTGACCCAGGTCAGGTAGGTGCGGATCACGGACGCCTCGGCCGCGTCGGGGTGCATCCGGGCCAGGCGGTTGACCTCGCGGTCGATCTCCTTCTTGACCTCGGGGGAGAGGCCCAGCGCGTCGATCTTGGCCCGGAAGACCTCGGCCTCGTCGCCGTCCTCGCCGTCACCCTCGCCGCCCTGGAGCTCCTTCTGGATGACCTTCATCTGCTCGCGCAGGTAGTACTCGCGCTGGTTCTTGTCGATCTCTTCCTTGACCTGAGCGCGGATGCGGGCCTGCACCGCCTGCACTTCCTGCTCGGTGTCGAGCAGCGTCAGCACCCGGCGCACGCGGTCGGTCAGGCGGGCGGCTTCCAGCACCGCCTGCTTGTCTTCCAGCTTGAAGTCGAGGTTGAAGGCGATGTGGTCGGCCATCTCACCGGGGTCGTCCTTGCCCTGAATGGCCTGGACGCTCTCGGCCCCGATGCGGCCCCCCTGGGCCACCGTCTCGAACTTCTCGCGCAGCTCGCGGGCCAGCGCCTGAAGCTCGACCGGGTCACCCGTCTCGGTGGGCAGCGCCTCCACGTCGGCGGTGAGGTACTCGCCCCGCTGGTAGGCCGTCACGCGGGCACGCGACACGGCGGCGACGAGCATCTGCACGGTGCCGTCGGGATTCTTGCGCACGCGCAGCACGTTGCAGGCGGTGCCCACGTCGTACAGGTCCGCGCCCTGCGGGTCGTCCACGTCCTTGTCGCGCTGCGACACGATCAGGATGACCTTCTCGCCCGCCATCGCCGCCTCAATCGCGTTGATCGAAAGGGCACGGCTGGCGTCGATGTGCTGCACCATCGTCGGGTAGATGACGCTGCCGCGCACCGGGCACACGGGCACGTTGGCGGGCAGCGGGGTGGGTTGATTGGTAGTGGGCATGAAGGCTCCTTTGTGACGCCCGAGATGACTCTGAAGAGGGGTCTCTGGCGAGAGTGTTGCCAGGAAACTTGAGTGCAACTATATCAACTTTCCAGGGAGGGGGCAAGCCCTGAACCGCCGGGGCAGAGGGGAGCTAGAGCCCGTCCACCACGCCGAAATCCTACCCCCGCCCGCCTGACAGCGGCCTCACGGGGAGCTGAAGCGGCCTTCATGGGAAGTGTGGGCATGGAAGGGGTGGGCATACTGGGGGTCATGCCCCGCGTCTTCTTCCGGCTCCGCGCCCCGTCTCCCGCGCCGGGGGCCACTCTTTTCCTGACCGGGACACACCGGGGCTGGAGCGACGAGCCGCAGGGCTGGACCTTCGCCCCGGACGGCACGCTCGCCGCCGAGTTGCCCCAGGGAGCGCTGCTGAACGTGAAGGTGCGGGCGCTGAGACCAGACGGCACCGTCACCGAGGAGGGGGACGCCTGGGGAGGCCGTGCTCCAGCCCACCGGCTCGTCGTGCGCGGCGACACCACCCTCGACCTCCCGGTGGCGGGCTGGCAGGACGGGCAGGGGGGTCAGAGCCGTCCTACCCGCAGCGCTCCCCCGCGCGAGACGGTCACGCTGGCAGCCCCCTGGGGCGAGCAACCCGTGCGGCTGTGGTGGCCGGAAGACGCCGGGGAAGACCTGCCGATGCTGATCCTGCACGACGGACAGAACGTGTTCGACGAGGGGCCGACCTTCGCGGGCGAGAGCTGGGACGCGGCGGGGGCCGCTCAGGCATTGGCCGACGCGGGCCTGCCCTGCCTTATCGCTGCCCTCCCCGTGAACGAGGAACGCAGCCGCCGCTACGTGCCTTTCGCCTTCGAGATGAACGGCTTCGCGTCCGGTGCGGACGAGTACGCGGACTGGCTGCGCGGCGCCTTGCTGCCGCATCTGCGTGGGCGCTTCGGACCCGTAGGACCGGAACGGGTCGCGCTCGCCGGGTCCTCCTTTGGCGGGCTGATCACCGCCTACGCGGGGCTGCGCGATCCCAGTACCTACGGCACCCTCGGCGTATTCAGCCCCGCAATCTGGCCCGCCGACCACGCCTTCCTGCGCTGGCTTGAGGGCAGAAGCGACCCCCAGGCCCGCGTGTGGCTCGACATGGGCGACCACGAGGGCGACACCGTGGAGAGTGCCGCCGCCCTCGTCGCCCTGACCCACGACCTCGCCGCCCGGCTCCGCCCGGTGGTGCGGGAAGTGCGGGTCACGGTGGGAGAGGGCCACTGGCACGACGAGGAGGCGTGGCGGGCGCGGCTGCCGGGGTTCCTGCGCTGGTGGTTGGAAGGGCTGGGCGGCTAGGCCAGCAGGTCCCGCGCGATGATCAGCTTCTGAATCTCGCTGGTGCCCTCGTAAATCCGCAGCAACCGCTGGTCGCGGTAGTAGCGCTCCACGGGCGAGTCCTTCATGTAGCCCATGCCCCCGGCGACCTGCACGGCCTTGTCCGCCACCTGAGAAAGCATCTCGGTCGCGTGTAGCTTGGCGACCGAGGCCATGCGGCGCACGTCCTGCCCCTCGTCCACCATCCAGGCGACCTTCTGCCACAGCAGGCGCGAGGTCTGGATGGCGACCTCCATCTCGGCGAGCATGAACTGCACGGCCTGAAACTCGGCGATAGCTTGCCCGAACTGCTCGCGGGTCTTGGCGTGCGCCACCGAGAGGTCCAGCAGCCGCTGCATCGCGCCCGTCGAGCGTGCGGCGATGCCCACCCGGCCGTTCGTCAGGATGCCCAGCGCCTCGCGGTAGCCCAGGTGCTCGGGGCCGAGGAGGTTCTCGGCCGGAATCTCGGCGTCCTCGAAGATGACCTCGGCGGAGAGTGAGCCTTTCTGCCCCATCTTCTCGTCGATCTTGCCGATGGTCACGCCGGGCGTGGTCTGCGGCTCGACCATAAAAGCGCTCATGCCGCGCGTGCCCTTCGACGGATCGGTGATGGCGATGACCGTCAGCAAGCCAGCAATGGGCGCGTTGGAGATGTAGTGTTTGGTCCCGTTCAGAATGTAGGCGTCGCCCCGGCGCTCGGCCCTGGTCCGGATGTTGGCGGCGTCCGACCCGCTGCTGGGTTCGGTGATCGCAAAGCCCGCGACGCACTCGCCGCTCGCCATGCGCGGCAGGAAGCGCTGTTTCTGCTCCTCGGTGCCCAGCCGCACCAGCCCGCTCGTGCCGATGCTCGCGTGGGCGCTGATCACCCCGCCAAAGCCCATGTGCCCCTGCCCCATCGCCTCGTACACGGCGCAGCGGCCCAAGGCGCCCAGCCCCACCCCGCCGTACTCCTCGGGGATGCTCAGGCCGAACAGCCCCAGCTCGGCGGCGCCGCGCATCAGCTCGGGCGGGACCCGGTTGGTGTCCTCGATCTCGCGGGCACGCGGCTCGACCACGCCCAGCATGAAGTCGCGCACGGCCGCCTGCATGTCCCGCAGGTCCTCGGGCAGGGTGAAGTTCATAGGTGGGCCTAGGGTAGCGTCTAGAAGCGGCCCGGCTTGCAGGCTCCGCAGGTTTTTCTCTCGACTGGGTGCAAAATGCCTGTGCCAGAACTGGAGAGTTGGAGTTGCCATCGGCTGAACATCTCCGATCCTCTTCCCCTGCGGGACTCGTAGAACTGCTTGCAGAGAGGGCCTCACGCAGTGAGGGTTGAGGGGACGTGCGACCACCCCAGCCGCCCACCCAGGGCCAACGGCCGCGTTGAGATCGGTAGGGATAAAAGCCTGCAAGCTACGAAGATAGATTGACATCCCGCCCCGCCGCGTCTAAGCTGTGTGGGCCTGCGAAAGCGGTGCGTGCGGTGGGTTTAGCTCAGTTGGTTAGAGCGCCGCTCTGTGGAAGCGGAGGCCGTGGGTTCAAATCCCATAATCCACCCCACTTTCCCCCGGACCCTGCCCAGTGGCGAGGTTCGGGGTGTTTTTTAGCGTGTGCGCGGGGATGGCGGAACTGGTAGACGCACCAGACTTAGGATCTGGTTCCCGTAGGGAGTGAGGGTTCAAGTCCCTTTCCTCGCACCAACAGGTGACTTCCCCCTGCCTCGGCGGGGGATTTCGCTTTGGCCGGGCCTCTTTGCGCTTGCGGTCGGCTCCCCTCGCGCGAAAGGTGCGCGAGGCTCTATGATGCGCGGCGGCATGCCGCGTGCCCGCAGCCGCGCCGCAGTTTTCGCGGGGTGCACGTGGCCGCAGACAACACACGAGGACTCCGCCTCCTCCCGCGTGCACGTGGGCAACTGCGCGAGCGCCGGGAGCAGGGGCGGCCGAACAGAGGAGAGCTATGGCAGAGCTGATTAGCAAGGAAGGCAACAAGGTGCAGTTTCAGGTGGCGGTGCCCGCCGCCGAGGTCAACCGCGCCTACGAACAGGTGTGGGCGGGCCTCGCGCGGGACGTGCGCGTGCCTGGCTTCCGCCCCGGCAAGGCGCCGCGCAAGGTGCTCGAAGGCCGCGTGGGCAAGGGCTACGTCGAGCAGGAAGTGCGCGACCGCCTGCTTCAGTCCCACTACCCGCAGGCCGCCCGCGAGCTGAAGCTCAACCTCGTCGACGCGCAGATCGACCCCGGCGCCCTCCAGAGCGGCCAGAGCTTCACCTTCACGGTGCGCGGCGAGACGTACCCCGAAGTCACCCTGGGTGACTGGCGCTCGGCGCAGCTCACGGCGGCGGCCCCCGAGATCACCGACGAGGTGCTGGAGCGCACCCTCTCCGACCTTCAGGAGCGCAACGCGACCTTCCAGACCGTGGAGCGTCCCATCGAGGCGACCGACCAGGTCACCATCGAGGAACTCGGCGAGGGCGAGGGCGGGTCCTACCCCGTCTACCTCGACGTGGCCGAGGCGCACGTGCGCGACGCCCTGATCGGCAAGAACGTAGGCGACGAGGTCGAGATCACCGTGCCCGCGCACAGTCACGGCGACCATGAGCACCCCGAGCACACCGTCCGGGTGCGGGTGCAGGGCGTGCAGACCAAGCAGCTTCAGGAACTGGGCGACGAGTTCGCCAAGTCGCTGAACTTCGAGTCGCTGGAGCGCCTGCGCACCGACCTGAAGGCCGAGCTGGAGCGCCGCGCCCGTCAGGAGGGCGACGCCGCCCGCCGCGAGGAGTTCATCGAGCACCTCGTCTCCGGGATGCAGGCCGAGATTCCCCAGGCGCTGCTCGACCGCCGCCGCGACGCGATGCTCGAGGAGATCAAGGACGACCTCGGCCGCCAGGGCGTGAAGTGGGGCGAGTACGAGACCTTCATGCAGGAGCAGGGCAAGCTCGACGAGTTCATGGGTGACCTCGCCAAGAACGCCGAGAGCCGCGTTCGCCGCGATCTGGCCCTCGAGCGCCTCGCCGAGGACCTGAACGTGCAGGTCAGCGACGCCGAGTTCAGCCAGACCATGACCGCGCTCGCGCAGGCCAACAACCTGACCCCCCAGCAGCTTCAGAGCCAGCTCGGGCCGAACGGCATCAACGCCTACTACATCAGCATGGTGCGCGAGCGCGGCCTCCAGCAGGCGCTTGCCGGGCTGACGGCGGGCGAGTCGGCGCAAGAGGCTGGGAGCACCGCCGAGGCCAGCCAGCAGGACGGCGAAGGAACGACCGGCGAGGCCGCCGAGGGCACGCAGACCGACGGCGAGGGCGGCACCGAGCAGGGCGCGGCCCAGCAGGACGCGACCGGCGCGGCTGAGGGCCAGACCGAGAAGTCGGAATAACACCGTCCACACGCGCGGGGGGCACGTCCACAGGGACGTGCCCCCCGCCTTTTGACTGCCGCCACAACACTGCACTCGATTCATTGAACGGCTGTTCAAAGAATGCTAGCGTCGGCCCATGACGACCGATTCCGGGGCCAGCCCCCACCGCCCCAGCCTGGGCATCACGGCGCTGGGCGCCTACGCCCCCGCGCGGGTGGTCAGCAACGCCGACTTCGAGGCGCGGTTGGACACCAACGCCGAGTGGATCGAGAGCCGCACGGGCATCCGCGAGCGCCGCTTCGCCGCCGAGGACGAGTACACCTCGGACGTGGGGGTGGGCGCCGTGCGCGACCTGCTCTCGCGCGACCCGGAGGCCCTGCGCGAGGTGGACGCCGTGATCTGCGCGACCGTCAGCCCCGACGCGCTGATGCCCTCCACCGCTGCCCTGATCGCCATGCAGGTGGGCCTGACCGGGGCCGCCGCCTTCGATCTCTCGACGGCGTGCAGTGGCTTCGTGTACGGCCTGAGCGTGGCACAGGGCCTGATCCTGGCGGGGACGGCGCGGCGGGTGCTGGTGGTGGGTGCCGAGGCCCTCTCCAAGATCGTGGACCAGGACGACCGCAATACTGCCATCCTCTTCGGGGACGGGGCGGGCGCGGCCGTCGTGGGGCCGGTGCCCGCGGGGTACGGCTTTCAGCAGTTCGTGCTGGGGGCGGACGGCGCGGGGGGGTCGAGCCTCTACCTGCGCTGCGCCGCGCCCCGGCTGCCCGGCGGCTTCGAGATGGGGGAGACGGTGGGCATGAACGGCCGCGAGGTCTTCAAGTTCGCCGTGCGCGTGCTGGGCGACAGCGGCAACGAGGTGCTCGCCAAGACGGGCCTGAAGAGCAGCGACGTGGACTGGGTCGTCCCACACCAGGCCAATATCCGCATCATCGAGGCGGCCAACGAGCGCTTCGGGGTGCCCATGTCGAGGACGGTCGTGAACGTGGACCGCTACGGCAACACGTCAAGCGCGACCGTGCCGCTGGCGCTGCGCGAGGCGCTGGACGACGGCCGCATTCAGGATGGGCAGCAACTCCTGCTCGTCGCCTTCGGGGGTGGCCTGAGCTGGGCCGCCGGGACGATGCGCTGGTGGGCCGGAGCGCCCAGCCTGAGCGCCCGCGCTGCCGCCCCCGCCGAGGTCCCCGCGTGAAGATCGCCGCTCTCTTTCCCGGCCAGGGGTCGCACGCGGTCGGCATGGGCGCAGACCTGGCCGCCGCCTTTCCCGAGGCCGGGGCCGTCTACGCCGAGGCCGAGGCCACCCTGCCCGGCCTGCGCGGCCTGATCGAGACGGGGCCACTGGAAGACCTCACCCTGACCGCCAACCAGCAACCCGCCCTCGTGGCCGCGTCCGTCGCGGCCTTCCGGGCATGGCAGGCGCAGACGGGGCTGACTCCAGCCTTTGCGGCGGGACACTCGCTGGGCGAGTACTCGGCGCTGGTGGCCGCTGGGACGCTGAGCCTCGCGGACGCGCTGCGCCTGACCCGCAGGCGGGGCGAACTGATGCAGGCGGCCGTCCCCGTCGGCGCCGGAGCCATGAGCGCGGTGATGGGCGACCCGGACGTGGTGCGCGAGGTCTGCGTCACGACCCCCGGTATCGTCCAGCCTGCCAACTACAACGCGCCCACCCAGACGGTGATTTCGGGAGAGAAGGCCGCCGTGGACGCCGCCGCTGCCGAACTGAAGGCGCGGGGCCTCAAGGCCATTCCCCTCAAGGTGAGTGCGCCCTTCCACTGCGACCTGATGGCCCCGGCGCGGGAGGGGCTGACGCCCGACCTCCACGCGACCGCCTTCGGACCGCTCGCCTTCCCGGTCTACGCCAACGTGACCGCCGGGGCCAACACCGACCCCGCCGCCCTGTCCGACCTCCTCGCCCGCCAGATCACTGGGAGCGTGCGCTGGGTCGAGACGGTTCAGGCCCTGGCCGACGCCGGGGCCGAGGTCTTCGTGGAGTTTGGCCCTGGCACAGTGTTGACCGGCCTGGTAAAGCGCATCCTGCCCGACGTCCGGACGCTGAACGTGGGCACCGCCGAGCAGGTGAGGGGCTTCCAGCTCCCCGCGCCCATCCCCCAGTCCTAACCCTTTACGGCGGGCCGCCTGTCGTGGGCGGCTGGCCGCTTTCAGGAGACCCATGACCGATCCTCAACCGCAGCCCACCCCCTCCCCGCGCGTCGCCCTTGTCACCGGCTCCAGCCGGGGCCTGGGCCGCGCAATGGCCCTCTCGCTCGCCCGTGCGGGCTTCAGCGTGGCCGTCCACTACGGCCGCAACCAGGCGGAAGCCGAGAAGGTCGCCGAGGAGATTCGCGCCCTCGGCGTACCCGCGCAGGTCTTCGGCGCCGACCTCTCCACCCCCGCCAACGCCAGCAGGCTTGTCGAGGACGTGATCAAGACGATGGGCCGCCTCGACGTGCTCGTCAACAACGCGGGCATCACGCGGGATACCCTCGCCATCCGCATGAAGGACGAGGACTGGCAGGCCGTCATCGACACCAACCTCGGCAGCGCCTTTGCCGCCAGCCGCGCGGCCATCAAGCACATGATGCGGGCGCGGGCGGGACGGATCATCAACATCGCGTCCGTCGTCGGGCTGATGGGCAACCCCGGTCAGGCCAACTACGTCGCCAGCAAGGCGGGCCTGATCGGGCTGACCAAGGCGCTCGCCAAGGAGTACGGCGGGCGCGGGATCACCGTGAACGCGGTCGCCCCCGGCTTTATCGAGTCGGACATGACGGCCGGGCTGCCCGAGGAGGTGCAGAAGACCTACCTGGGCGGCATTCCGCTGGGGCGCTTCGGCCAGCCGGAGGAAGTCGCCGCGCTCGTCACCTTCCTCGCCTCGGACGCCGCCGGGTATGTCACCGGGCAGGTCATCGGGGTGGACGGCGGGTTATACCCCCACTGACGCGGGACGCGGGCAGAGGTTGAACCCCGTCCAGGCATGTCGGCACAGGGGGGAAGCGCGTGTACACTGGCGCGAGACTTCAGGTTCAAGGAGGAACAGAGCATGGCGACATTTGAAGACGTGAAGGACGTGATCGTCGAGAAACTCGGCGTGGACGCGGACAAGGTGACCCCCGAAGCCCGGTTTGTCGAGGACCTCGGCGCCGACAGCCTGGAAACGGTCGAGCTGATCATGGGCCTCGAGGACCGCTTCGGCATCACCATCAGCGACGAGGACGCCGAGCAGATCCGCACGGTGCAGGCGGCCATCGACTACATCGGCTCGCAGCAGTAAGCGCGGGCATCGGGGCCGGGGAAGGCTTGCGGGAAACCGTGGCCCTGCCCGGCTCCTCCCTTGACCCCCAGGGGAGAGGAGGCAGCATGAGCGTGACAGGACTCAGGCGCGTGGCAGTCACCGGGCTCGGCCCCGTGACGCCCATCGGGACCGGGGCGCAGGCCTTCGCCGAGGCGCAACGGGCGGGCAAGAGCGGCATCGGCCCCATCACCCACTTCGACCCCTCGGACGTGGCAAGCAAGATCGCGGGCGAGGTGCGCGACGACTTGACCGGGTTCGTGGACTCCCGCGAGGCCCGCAAGCTCGACCGCTACGTGCAGCTCGCGCTGGTGGCGGCGGAACTCGCCGTGCGCGACAGCGGGCTGACCGAGGATGAGCTGCGCGGCGAGCGCACCGGCGCGGTGATCGGCTCGGGCATCGGCGGGGTCAAGACCTTCGAGGAGCAGGCGAACGTGCTGCGGACGCGCGGCCCTGGGCGCATCAGCCCGATGTTCATCCCGATGATGATCGCCAACATGGCGACCGGGCACGTCGCCATGCGCTACGGGGCGACCGGCCCCAGCAGTACGGTGGTCACCGCCTGCGCGACCGGCACGGGGTCGGTGGGCGACGCGGCCCGCTATATCCAGCTCGGGCTCGCGGACGTGATGCTCGCGGGCGGCACCGAGGCGGCGGTCACCCCTATCGCGGTCGGCGGCTTTGCCAACATGAAGGCCCTCTCGACCCGCAACGACGCCCCCGAGGAGGCCAGCCGCCCCTTCTCGGCGTCCCGCGACGGCTTCGTGCTGGGCGAGGGCGCGGGCGTGGTCGTGCTGGAGGACTACGAGAAGGCGAAGGCCAGGGGCGCCACCATCTACGCCGAGATCGTGGGGTACGGCACCAGCGCCGACGCGCACCACATCACCCTCCCGGCTCCCGAGGGCCGCGGGGCGCAGGTCGCCATGCGGATGGCCCTCGCAACGGCGGGCGTGAACCCCGAGCAGGTGGGCTATATCAACGCGCACGGCACCAGCACCCACTTCAACGACCTGCACGAGACGCAGGGGATCAAGCACGTCTTCGGGGCACACGCCCATGAGCTGGCCGTCAGTTCCACCAAGTCCATGACCGGGCACCTGCTGGGCGCGGCGGGCGCCGTGGAGGCCATCGCGGTTGCGCAGGCCCTCCACGACGGCATCCTGCCGCCCACCATCAACCTGACCGACCCCGACCCACTGCTCGACCTCGACTATGTCCCGGAAGGGGCGCGGGAAGGGAAAGTCGAGTACGCGCTGAGCAACTCCTTCGCCTTCGGCGGGCAGAACGCGGCGCTGCTGTTCAAGCGGGCGTAAACGCGGTCTAAGTTCCTCCAGCCGTTAAATTCAGCCTCCATCTGGAACAATGGTGACCCGGCCCCGAGCCGGGTCGTCCGTTTCCTTCCCGTCTCTCGCCCGCCCGAGGTTGCCCGCTGTGTCCGCTTCCCGCCCCCTGCCCGCTGACCCCGCCCCATCCCGCACCCGCCGCCGCCCCGCTCGCCGGACGGAGGAAACCGGGCGGACCTTCAGCACGGTCGCCAACCCGGAGAGCGCCTTTCTCAACCGCGAGCTGTCGTGGCTGGCGTTCAACGCTCGGGTGCTGGCCGAGGCGCGGGACGAGCGCAATCCGCCACTGGAGCGGCTGCGGTATGCGGCGATTTGCGGGAGCAACCTCGACGAGTTCTTCATGGTCCGCGTGGCGGGCGTGCACCGTCAGATCGCGGCGGGAGTGCAGACCCCCGGCCCCGACGGGCTGCTGCCCCGGCAGACGCTGGGGCTCGTGCGCGAGCGGACCCACGACATGCTGCGCCAGATCGAGCAGGCGGCCCGGCGCACCCTCGACGACCTCGCGCGGGAGGGGGTGCGCTTCTCACGCATCGGGGACCTGGGCAAGCGGGCGCGGGCGACCCTGCGCGAGCGGTACCTCGCCGAGATTCAGCCGGTGCTGACGCCCTTGGTGGTGGACCCCAGCCACCCCTTTCCGTACCTCAGCAACCTCAGCCTCAACCTGGCGGTGCTGCTGGGCGCGGGCGAGGGCGAGGCCCCCGACTTCGCGCGGGTCAAGGTGCCGGTGGGCGTGCTGCCGCGTGTGGTGGCGGTCGAAGGCCGCCTCGTGCTGCTGGAGGACGTCATCGCCGCGCACCTCGGGGAGCTGTTCAAGGGCCGCACGGTGCTTGCCGCCCACCCTTTCCGGGTCACCCGCAACACCGATTACGAGTTCGAGGAGGAGGAAGCCGAGGACCTCCTCGCGACCATCGAGGACGGGTTGCGGCGGCGGCGCTTCGGGTCGGCGGTGCGGCTGGAGGTGGGGCAGGGGATGCCCGCTCCGCTGGTGACCTTCCTGCAAGAGCGGCTGCGCCTGGCCCCCGAGGACATCTTCCGGCTGGAGGGGCCGCTGGGCACCGCCGACCTGATGAGCCTGCCGGTGGACCGCCCCGACCTCGCCTTTCCGCCCCACGTGCCCGCCGTGCCCGACCTCGGCGACGAGGAGGAGGGGGGTCTCTTCGACGTGCTGAATGCGGGCGACGTGCTGCTGCACCACCCGTATGACGGCTTCGAGGGGGTGCTGGCTTTTCTGGAGGAAGCTGCCGCCGACCCGCAGGTGCTGGCGATCAAGCAGACCCTTTACCGTACTGGGGACGACCCCCGCCTGCTGGGGGCGCTGCGCAAGGCGGCCGAGAATGGCAAGCAGGTCGTCGCCCTGATCGAACTCAAGGCCCGCTTCGACGAGCAGCGCAACATCTCGTGGGCCAGAAAGCTGGAGCGGGCCGGGGCACACGTGGTCTACGGGGTCGCGGGCCTCAAGACCCACGGCAAGGTCACGTTGATCGTGCGCCGGGAGGAGGGGGGCTTGCGCCGCTACGTCCACATCGGCACCGGGAACTACAACCCCAAGACCGCCCGGCTGTACACCGACCTCAGCCTGCTCACCGCGCACGCGGGGCTGGGGGCCGACGTGTCCGAGCTGTTCAACCACCTCACCGGGTACGCGGAGGCCACCTACGCCCACCTCCTCGTCGCGCCGGACACGGCCCGCTCCGGCCTCGTGGCCCTGATCGACCGTGAAATCGCCCATGCGGAGGCGGGTCAGGACGCCTGGGTGCGGGTCAAGGTCAACTCGCTCACCGACCCCGGCATGATCGAGGCGCTCTACCGGGCTTCAGCGGCGGGCGTGCGCGTCGAGCTGATCGTGCGGGGCGTGTGTTGCCTGCGCCCCGGCGTGCCGGGCCTCTCGGAGAACATCCGGGTCCGCAGCCTGCTGGGGCGCTTCTTGGAGCACGCCCGCATCTTCGCTTTTGGGGGCGCTGGAAGCCCCGAGGTCTACTTCGGCAGCGCCGACTGGATGAGCCGTAACCTTGACCGCCGGGTCGAGGTCATCGCCCCCGTCCTCGATCCCACCCACCGCGACCAGTTCCTGCGGGTGCTGGCGACCGAGTGGGCCGACCAGCGCGGTTCCTGGGAACTGAACGTGGAAGGTGTGTATAAGAAGCTGCCGGGGGACTTCAGCGCCCAGCGGGCTTTCGCGGAAGCGCGGCACTCGGGGTGAGGTCAGGGGAAAAGAAAACGGACGCCTCCGAGGTGGGGCGTCCGTAAGAGTTTTGAGAGAGAGGAAAGGGAAGGATCAGAGGACGCCGTAGTCGTTGGCCCCTTCAACTTTGACGGGCTGCTTCAAAACGCCGTAGTCGTTGGCCCCTGCCTGAGCGACCGAGATACCGAGAGCTGCCAGAACCGCCAGGACCTTCACGATTTTTTTCAGGGACATGGCGGTATTGTAACCACAAGCGATGACTCTAGATGTGGAGCAGTTCTCAGACCTCCAGGCATACTTCGATGCCGGGCGATATGACGCCGTCATAGCCTATTTGACCGACTTTCCCCCGACGACACCGGAAGGTTGGCGGATGCTAGGAATGGCCTACATGGTGAGCGGGCAAGTCCAGCAGGCAGAGTTGCCACTCATGCGTGCCGCAGAGCTGGGTGATGACGAGGCCCGAGTTGAATACGGGAATGTCTTGCGCCTTCAAGGTCGTTTTGCTGAAGCCATTCGGCATTTCGAGCGAATTACGCCTTCCCTCGGAGGAGAGCTGGCGCTGCGGGCACAGCGGTGGTGGGGAACGGCTGAGTTTCAGGCGGGACAGATGGTGGAGGGCCTCGAACGCTGCGAACAGGCTTGGCGCGGCTATATGGCTCTGGGGGACGACGAGCGTATCGGGCGTATTACGCAAACCGTCGCGCAGATGCTTGTTCAGACGGGTGAGGTTACGCGGGCACAGCACCTCTACCAGGAAGCGATAAGGCTTTTGCCCAAAGACAGAAATCCTGTCGCAAGACTTTCAGCCCTGACTGGTCTGGCAAATGTCCAGGTTCTCACGGGAGATTTCCGTGGAGCAAGGAGTACGATCGCCCAAGCTCATGAGGTGTTGACCCAGACGAATGCTATGAGGCCCCGCGCCTACCTCCTCGCCGTCGAGGCCGACTTGCACCGCCTGACCGGGGACCATGCGGCCCACCTCCAGGCGCTTGAGGAGTTGCGGACCATCGTGGAAACCACGCGCGACTTCGAGCTGCTGACGTGGACGGCGACCCGGATGGCCGACCTTTACAGCCGTCAGGGGCAGCACGCGCGGGCGCTGGAGGTGCTGCTCGACCTCGCGCCGGACGCGACGCACCCGGCGGTCACCATGACGCGGGGCGTCCTGCTGCGGCGGCGGCAGCATCACGCGCAGGCCGCCGAGCACCTGACGCGGGCGCTGGAATCGCAGACGCTGGGTGAGGGCCAGCGGGTGCGGGCGTTGCTGCATCTGGCCGAGGCGCAGTCGGGGCTGGGGCAGGCCGACGAAAGCCTGCGGACCTTCCGCGAGGCGCTCACTGCCCTGATCGCCGCCCGCGACCGTATGCTCTACCGCCCCGATCTGCACGAACTCGCCAACCTCGTGCAGCGGGCACTGCTCGATCCCGACCTCGCGCCCGACACGCAACTCGTGCTGGAAAAGCTCAACGTGCCCGGCAGCGAGACGCCCGTCTCCGGGGCGCTGCACCTGCGGGTGCACACCCTGGGCCGCTCGGAGATCGAGCGCGGAGGCGAGACGATCAACATGAGTCTGGAAGGCGGCGTGCTCACGCTGGTCTACCTCGCCCTGAATCCGGGGCGCACCCGCCGCGAGCTGGAAGCGACCCTCTACCCCGACCGCGACCCCAAGACCGCCGGGGACTACTTCCGGGCCGTGTTCCGCGAGTTGCGGGTGCGGCTGGGGGCCGAGGTGCTCACGATGGAGGGCAGCGCCAAGCAGCCGCGCTACAGCCTGGGGCCGGACGTGCATGTGCATTTGGACGTGACCGAGCTGCGGGCGGCGCTCGCGGCGGGGGACCTTGCGCAGGCACTGGCGCTGTACCGCGGGCCTTTCCTGCCGGGGTTGCGAATGGAGAGCGAGTGGGCCGACGAGGTCCGCGAAGAACTGCGCCTGCTGCTCACGATGGAAGTCCGCACCCGCGTCGCGCAGGCCCGCGAGGAAGGCGACCTGCGCCGCGCCCTGCTGCTCACCAACGAGTTCCTGCGGATCGACGCCTACGACCTCCCCATGCTGGAGGCCCGCGTGGAGATCGCGCGGGAGGTCGCGCCCCCGCAGGAGCTCGCCCGCTACGTGGTGGAACTGCACCGCATGAAGCCCTGAGGGGCAACGGCCGTGTCCCCCGACGACCGCCCCTTCCTGAACCCGCCTGGCCCAGACGCCGCTACGCTCGCCGGGGAGGTGCCCCCCGCCCTCTTTGACCTCGCCGTGAACCGGGCGGACGCGGCCCTGCGGGGCCTGCGCCCCGGCGACCCTGCCCGTGCCCTCGCCACCTGGCATGCCCGCACCCGCTTTGCCCGGCGGGTGCCATTGGCGGCGGTGGCAGAAGCGCTGGCCCACAAGCCTGCCGAGCCTGGCGAATGGCACTGGGCCGGGGGGCCGGGGGGCGGGTGGGTGGCGGGAAAGGCCCCGTTTCCGTGACCGTCTAGCTTAGGCTCGCCGCCAGCACTTCCACTGCCCCCCGCACCGCCCGCGTGATCTCGGACTGGGGCAGGTAGGGGAGGGCTGGGCGGTCTTCCGGCACGGCGAGGGCGACCTCCGGGTTGGCGGGGACGTGCAGGAAGCCGCAGGGAACGTGGGCACGGCCCTCCCCTGCGAGTTGATGCAGGGCGTGATACATCACGAAATTGCAGACGTACAGGCCCGCCGTGTTGCTGATGTCGCCGGGGATGTTTGCCTCCCGCCACGCGGCCAGGATGGGACGCAGAGGCAGGGTGGAGAGGTAGGCGGCGGGTGCCCCAGCGTCCGCGCAGGCAGGGGCGTCGCGGTAGGTCTGCCCGGCGTTGTCGGGGATGGCAAAGTCCATGACGTTCACGGCGACCCGCTCCAGCGTGACCTGGGGACGGCCCGCCGCGAGGCCGGTCAGCAGCACCGCGTCCGGTTGGTGGGCCGCGAGCAGGCCGCGCAGGGCCTCTGCTGCCGCATGGGGTTCGACCGGCAACAGGGCGGACTGCACGCGCACCCCCCCCACCTCCAGCCCATCCAAGGCGCCCGCCGCCTCCGCGCTAGGGTTGACGGGGTGGGTGTGAAACGGCTCGAAGCCGGTGAGCAGCAGCGTGGGCATGAGGGCCAGCATAGGGCGGCGCAGCGCCCTGTTTCGCCTACGCTGGACCGCTATCCTCGCCGCATATGCCCGAACTGCCCGAGGTGGAAACCACGCGCCGCAAGATCGAGCCGCTGCTCGCCGGGCGCACCATCCTCAGCGTCGCGCACGACGCGCCGCACCGCTACCGCGACACCCACCTCGCGCACGGGCGGCAGGTCAGCGGCCTGTCGCGCCGGGGCAAGTACCTGATGCTGCATCTCGCGGCCGCCGAAGCCGATGGCGAGGAACACGACCTGATCGTGCACCTCGGCATGACCGGAGGCTTCCGGCTGGAGGAAGGGCCGCACACCCGCGTCACGCTGACCACCGACGCGGGCACCCTCTACTTCCACGATCCCCGGCGCTTCGGCAAGATGGCCGTCGTGCCACGCGGCGTGTATGCCGGGATGCCCACCCTGCTGGCGATGGGGCCGGAGCCGCTCTCGGAGGACTTCCGAGAGGAGGAGTTCGTGCGGCTGGCCGCGACTGCCGGAGCCGTCAAGCCCTGGCTGCTCTCGCAGAAGCCCGTGAGCGGCGTGGGCAACATCTACGCCGACGAGAGCCTGTGGCGGGCGCGAATTCACCCGGCCCAGACTCGCCTGACCCCAGAGGAGGCGGGTCGCCTCTACCACGCCGTCCGTGACGTCATGCACGAGGCGGTGGAGGCGGGCGGCAGCTCCCTGGGCGACGGTCTCGGCAACTACCGCCAGCACGACGGCGAGCCGGGCGCGTTCCAGACCCGCCACGCCGTCTACGGCCATGCCGGGAAGCCCTGCCCCCGTTGCGGTACACCCATTCAGAAAATCGTGCTCGCACAGCGCGGCACCCACTTCTGCCCCCATTGCCAGCCCCGGCGAACGGAGGACCCCGCATGACCGACCTCACCAGTCTGCGCCTGTCCTACACCCGCGCTGAGCTTCGCCGCGCCGACCTCAACCCTGACCCCCTCCTCCAGTTCCGGGCCTGGCTGGAGGAAGCCCTCGCCGCCGACCTGCGCGAGCCGTATGCCCTCAGCCTCGCCACTGCCGACGCCGCCGGGCGGCCCTCGGTGCGGACCGTGCTGCTGCGCGGGGCGGAGGAGGACGGCCTGACCTTTTACACCAACTACGACTCGCGCAAGGGCCACGACCTCGCCGCCAACCCGCAGGCCGAGGTGCTGTTCCACTGGGCCGAACTGGAGCGGCAGGTGCGGGCGTATGGCCGGGTCGAGCGTGTCTTGGAGGAAGACAGCACCGCCTACTTCCATGCCCGGCCCTACCAGAGCCAGCTCGCCGCCCACGCCAGCGACCCGCAGAGTGCGCCCATCGAAAACCGGGAAGCGTTGGAGGCCAAGTTCGCCGAGTTGCAGGCCCGCTACCCCCAGGGCACGCCCGTCCCCAAGCCGGGCTACTGGGGCGGCTACCGCGTGGTCGTCGCCGAGTGGGAATTCTGGCAGGGCCGCCGCAACCGGATGCACGACCGCTTCCGGTACACGCGGGCGGGGGAGGGGTGGCGGGTGGAACGGTTGATGCCGTAACAGCTTTCAGCGGTCAGCAACACCAAGAGGAGGCGGAGTGCTCATGCTCAAGCACTCTGCCTCTTCTGGTGCTGGTCACTGGAAGCTGGCGGCAGGCCGCTTCTGCGGCAACTTCCACCTCCCTCCCCGCGTACCTTAAGGCGAGGAGGACCCCCTGGACATGGACTTTTATCTGCTGTGCCTGATCGTGGGCGGCGGCCTGCTGGTGCTCTCGCTGGTGGGCGGGCACGACCACGACGCGCCCACCGATCACCCGGAAGCAGGCGACCTCGCCTCGTGGTTCTCGCTGCGCTCGGTGGTGAGCTTCGCGGCCTTTTTCGGGTTGGCGGGAACGGTCGCGGGGCTGCTGGGCCTGGGTGGGGTGGGGCAACTCGTCATGGCCCTGGTGACCGGGCTGGCGGTGGGCGGGTTTACCGCCTTCGCCTTCCGGCTGGCCCGCACGCGCGGTGAGGTCAGCGGGGGGGCGGGGCGGCTGACCGGGCGCACGGGCAAGGTCCTGGTGCCTCCCGCGCCGGGGCGCCCCGGCAAGGTGGCCGTCACGGTCGCTGGGCAGATCGAACATGCCCTCGCCCGCAGCGCGGACCCCCTGCGGGCCGGAGACGCCGTGATCGTCCTGGGCGTGCAGGGCGGCATCCTCGACGTGGGCGCCTGGGATGGGCGCGACCCCTGAGCCTCACACCCTGACCTTCACCCCCTTCTCTCCAAGGAGCTGCCTATGACCGTAACCCTCGTGACCGCCTTTCTCATCCTGCTGGGCATCTTCCTCGTGCTGGCGCTGATCAAGAGCTTCCTGATCGTGGTGCCGCCCAACCGCGTGCTGGTCATCTCGGGCCGCAGCCGCCGCACCGAGGAGGGCGACACGGTGGGCTACCGGGTGATCCGGGGCGGGCGGGCCTTCCGCATCCCGGTGCTGGAAAAGGTGTCGTGGATGGACCTCACGACCATTCCGCTGGACCTCAGCATCGAGAACGCCTATTCCAAGGGCGGCATCCCGCTCAAGATCCACGCGGTCGCCAACGTGAAGATCAACGCGCAGGAGCCGCAGCTCTCCAACGCCATCGAGCGTTTTCTGGACGTGCCGCGTGAGAACCTCACTTCCATCGTGCGCGACACCCTGGAGGGCAACCTGCGCGGCGTCGTGGCGACCCTGACCCCCGAGGAGATCAACGAGGACCGGTTGCGCTTCGCGGAAGCGCTGATCGAGGAGGCCGAGCACGACACCAACAACCTCGGCATCAAGCTCGACACCCTCAAGATTCAGAACGTGACCGACATGGGCGGCTACCTCGATTCCATCGGCCGCCGCAAGACCGCCGAGGTGCTCAAGGAGGCCCGCATCGCCGAGGCCGAGCGCAACGCCGAAGCGACCCAGGCCGAGGCGCAGGCGCAGCAGCGCTCGCAGGTCGCGCAGGCGATCAGCCAGCAGGCGATCATCGAGGAGCAGAACAAGCTGGAGGTCCGGCGCACCGAACTCAACGCGATTCAGCTTGCCCGCCAGAACGAGGCGACGGTGGAATCCGAACTCGCCAAGGTGCGGGCCACCCAGAACTTCGAACAGGAGCAGGCGGCCCTCGAAGCCACCCTGCGCCAGCGCCGCGCCGAGGCCCAGCGTCAGGCCCGCACCATCGAGGCCCAGCAGAACGCCGAGGCCGCCGAGGTCGAGGCCCAGGCCCGCCAGCGCTCGCAGGTCGCCCAGACGGTCGCGCAGCAGGCCATCCTCGAGCGCGAGAACGAACTGCGCGTGCGCCGCGCCGAGCTGGAGGCCATCGCCGCCGCCCGCGAGAACGAGGCCAAGGTCAGCGCCGAACGCGCCCGCGTGGTCGCCGAGCAGGAGCTGGAGCAGGAGCGCGTGGTCCTCAACCAGAAGCGCCTCGAGGCCGACGTGGTGGCCCCTGCCCGCGCGAGGCGCGAAGCCGAACTGCTCGCGGCCCAGGCCGCCGCTGCCCCCATCATCGAGGAAGGCCGCGCCAAGGCCCAGGCTGTCGCGCTGATGGTGGACGCCTTCCGCCAGGCTGGACCCGAGGGCGAGCGGGCCTACGTGCTGAACATGCTGCCCGGCATCGTGGAGCAGTTCGCCGCCAGCGTCCAGGGAATGCAGATCGACAAACTCACCGTGATCGACTCGGGCAACGGGCAGGCCACCCGCAGCGCCATGCAGACCCTCCCCGCCAACATCATCGGGATGGTCGAGCAGGTCGAGAACGCGACCGGGGTCAACCTGCTGAGCCTGTTGCAAGACCGGGGCAAACCCCGGGGCAACGGGGCGAGCGCGGTGCAGCCGTCCCCGGTCCCGGTGAAGAGCGATGCCTGAAGGTTCGGCACAAGAAGTTGTCATGCCGAGCCGGAATGAATCCGCCCCCGAGCCCGTCTCCAGGCCCTTCCGCCCGCGCTCAGGGTGCCCGGCCTCTCTCTTTCCAGAGCTTTAAAGCTTCGCCTCAACAGGACGCTTGCGTGGGCAGGTGTCCTTTTTTTTGCCCCCGCGACAGGCCATCATGTCCGCCATGAGCAACCTTTACACCGCAGAAGCGAGCGCCACCGGGGGCCGTTCGGGCCATGCCCGCAGCACGGACGGCCGCCTAGACCTCGACCTCAGCGTGCCCAGCGAGATCGGCGGCGACGGCGGCGCGGGCACCAACCCCGAGCAACTGTTCGCGGCCGGGTACGCGGCCTGCTTTCAGGGGGCGCTGGGGGTGGCCGCCCGCCGCCAGAAGATCGAGCTGAGCGACGACAGCACCATTACCGCCCGCGTGGGCCTGCAAAAAAGTGGACTGGCCTTCGCCCTCGACGTGGAACTCGAAGGCCGCTTCCCCGGCCTGACCCGCGAGCAGGGCGAGGCGCTGATGCACGCCGCCCACGAGGTCTGCCCCTACAGCGTGGCGACGCGCGGCAACGTGGACGTGCGCCTCAAGGTCGCGGAGTAAACGTTCCCGACGCTCGCAGCGCCCCGGCTCCGGCTGGGGCGCTACTTTGTGGGCCATGCGTGTCTTGATCGTCGTCGCCACCGCCGGGGAAGCCGCCCGGCTCACCGACCTGCCCGCCGACGTGGTGGTCAGTGGGGTCGGCCCGGTCGCGGCGGCGCTCGCTACGGCGTCGGCGCTGGGGCGGGGGCACTACGACCTCGCCGTGAGCGCGGGCATCGGCGGGGCGTATCCGGGGAGCGGCCTGGAACCCGGTGACCTCGCCGTGTCGTCCCGCATCGTGCAGGCGGACCTCGGCGCGTGGGACGATTCCGCTTTCCTGGGACTGGACGTGCTGGGGCTGTCGGTGCTGCCGCAGGGGACACACGCGGGGGTGTTCGAAGTCTGGGAGGGTGCGCAGGCGCTCGCCACCCGGCTTGGAGCTGCCTTTGGCCCCGCCCTGACCCTGAGCACGGTGACGGGTAGCCACGAGGCGGCGGAGGCGCTCGCCGCCCGCTATCCCGGAGCGCTCACCGAGGGGATGGAGGGGGCGGGGGTCGCCCACGCTGCGCTGCTGGCTGGCGTCCCGGCCCTGGAGGTGCGGGGCGTGAGCAACCCGGTCGGCCCGCGTGACCGCGCCGCGTGGCGCATTCCCGAAGCGCTCGCCGCTGCCCGCCGGGGCCTGGAGGGGCTGCTGGCGGGGGCGGCAGGCTGACCGAACGGCTCAGCTGCTCAGCGGGGCCGTACCCTCCGCGCCGCCGGGGAACTTCACGGCCACGCTGACCACCGTCCCCACCGGGGTCTGCGGCTCGATGTTCAGCCAGTGGCTTGCCAATACCGGGGGGGCGGGTTGTGGGTCGATGGCCCGGATCAGCACCCGCCCCCGCGACGGCACGAACACGCACCAGCCGTCCGAAGCCTCCCGAAAGGCCCGCACCGGCAAGATGCTTTGCAGGGTCACGTCATCCGGGGTGGCCCAGTACTCGACGAGCAGCAGGGCGTGGTCGCGACCGAGGTCGGTGGCGTCCACATTGAGCTGCACTTCCACTGTGTCGGGCTGCCCTGGGACCAGGTGGGTCCAGCCGGGCACGACGTTGCGGCCGCTGCGGGCGCTGCGGAATTGCTGTTGGGGGTTCATGGGCTGGCTCATGAGGGCAGATTAGCGCGGTTGCCCGCAGTGGGGAGGCCGTGACCGTTTCGCCGGGGGCCGGGCGCTATCCTGCGGGGGTTGCCGCTCCGCTTCGCCCCATTTCCCACCCCGAGGCCCCCCTGCCATGACTGCCCCCGCCGCCACCCCTGACCTCACCCTTCCCACCACCATGAAGGCCCTCAGCAAGCAAGAAGCCCGCGAGGGCCTGTGGATGGTCGAGGCCCCGGTGCCCACCCCCGGTCCCAACGACCTGCTCATCCGCATCCGGAACAGTGCCATCTGCGGCACCGATGTCCACATCTACAAGTGGGACGAGTGGGCGCAAAAGACGATCCCTGTGCCGATGGTCGTGGGGCACGAATACGTCGGCGTGGTGGCCGGGATGGGGTCCGAGGTGCGCGGGTTTGCCCTCGGCGACCGGGTGAGCGGCGAGGGGCACGTCACCTGCGGGCACTGCCGCAACTGCCGCGCCGGGCGCCGTCACCTCTGCCGCAACACGCTGGGGGTGGGGGTCAACCGGCCCGGCTCCTTTGCCGAGTACCTCGTGTTGCCCGCCTTCAATGCCTTCAAGCTCCCCGACGACATCCCCGACGAGATCGCGGCGATCTTCGACCCCTTCGGCAACGCGGTCCACACGGCGCTGTCCTTCGATCTCGTCGGTGAGGACGTGCTGATCACGGGCGCGGGTCCCATCGGCGTGATGGCGGCGGCCATCGCCCGGCACGTGGGAGCACGGAACGTCGTCGTGACCGACGTGAACGAGTACCGCCTGGACCTCGCCCGCAAGATGGGCGCGACCCGCGCGGTCAACGTGGCGACAGAAGACCTCTGGTCAGTCGCGCAGTCCGAACTCGGCATGACCGAGGGCTTCGATGTCGGGATGGAGATGAGCGGGTCGGGCGCCGCCTTCGCGCAGATGGTGAAGGTGATGAACCACGGCGGCAAGGTCGCCATTCTGGGCATTCCCTCGGGGCGGGTGGACATCGACTGGAACGACGTGATTTTTAAGATGCTGACCCTGAAAGGCATCTACGGCCGCGAGATGTTCGAGACTTGGTACAAGATGACGGCCCTGATTCAGTCCGGCCTCGACCTCACGCCGATTCTGACCCACCGCTTTTCCATCGACGACTTCCAGCAGGGCTTCGACGCGATGCTGGGCGGGCAGAGCGGCAAGGTGATTCTGGACTGGGAGGCGCGGCGGTAAGCGGCGGGCTCAGCCCAGGGCGTGGTCCGGCAGACCCCGATCTGTCGGGCCACGCCTACTTTTCTTGAGTCCGCTCGTGTTAACCTGACCCCGGAGGTCGGGTGCAGGCCCGGCAAAACGAACACATGGACTATTACGAGTTGCTGGGTGTCTCGCGGAGTGCGGGCGCCGACGAAATCAAGAGCAGTTACCGCAAGCTGGCCCTGAAGTTCCACCCCGACCGCAACAAGGAACCGGGCGCCGCCGAGCAGTTCGCCAAGATCAACGAGGCCTACGCGGTCCTTTCCGACACCGAGAAACGGGCGCACTACGACCGCTTCGGCTCGGCGCCGGGAGCGGGGATGCCCGGCGGCGACCCCTTCGGCGGCATGGGCGGCGCGGGCTTCGACCCGATGGACATCTTCGAGCAACTGTTCGGGGGCATGGCCGGGCGCGGCGGGCGCCGGGGTCCGGCCCGCGGCGACGACATCGAAGTCGAGGCGCGGATCACGCTGGAGCAGGCCCGCGCGGGCGAGGAGATCGAGGTCGAGGTGGACCGCCTGACGGTGTGCGACCACTGCCAGGGCAGCCGCACCGAACCCGGCGGGCAGCCGCCCAAGAGCTGCGCCACCTGCGGCGGCGCAGGCGCGGTGCGGGCGCAGGCGCGCACCATCTTCGGCGTCGTGGAGACGCAGCAGCCCTGCCCCACCTGCCGGGGCGAGGGCCAGACGATTGTGGACCCCTGCACCGTCTGCAAGGGGCGCGGACATACGCTGAAGACCGAGCGGGTGCCCGTCAAGCTGCCGCGCGGCATCGACGAGGGCTACCGCATCCGGGTGGCCGGGCGCGGCAACCACGGGCCGGGCGGCAACGGTGACCTGTACGTGCATATCGAGATGCAGCCCCACCCCGAGCTGCGCCGCGAACAGGAGCACCTGATCTACACGGCGCCCATCGGCTTCGCCAAGGCCGCCCTGGGCGGCGAGATCACCGTGCCTACCCTCGACGGCCCGCAAACGGTGGAGGTCAAGGCGGGCACGCAGCATGGCGAACTGCACCGCCTGCGCGGGCAGGGGATGCCCCGCCTCCAGGGGTCGGGGGTGGGCGACCTGATCGTGGAGTACCAGCTTTCCGTGCCCAGGCCGTCGGCCCTCAGCCCCGAGGCGAGAGAAGCCCTGCACGCCTATGCCCGCGCGGTGGGCGACGAGGTGAACGAGCACAAAGAAGGGTTGCTCGGCAAGGTCGGCAAGCTGTTCGGCCGGGGCGACTGACCGTCGTCACGGAGGGCGGGGGAGCGGTGTTCCTGAGAGGGGAACCGCTCCCCCGCCTCTGCGCGAATGTGTTTGGGGCGGGTATGCTGCTGAGCGGTCCGCCCTGCGGCGACACGTCCCTGCCCCCCTACCTTTCCCCGGAGGTATCCCACCGTGACCGTCTCCCCCAGCCCCCTGACCGAGCGCCTGACCCAGAGCCGCCGCCACCCGCTGCTGGTGTTCGCCGGACAGAGCAACCGCCCGCTCGCGCAGGCGATCTGCGACAACCTCGGCGTGCCCCTTGGGCACAGCAAGACCGAGAAGTTCACCAACGACAACCTGATCGTCCACTACGAGCAGTCCCTGCGCGAAGGCGACATTTTCATCGTCCAGAGCTTTTCCACGCCTGTCAGCGACGCGATCATGGAGCTGATGCTGATGATCGACGCCGCCAAGAGCGCCTCGGCGGGCCGGGTCACGGCGGTGATTCCGTACTATTCCTACTCGCGCAGCGACAAGAAGGACAGCCCGCGCATCTCCATCGCCGGGAGGCTGGTCGCCGATCTGCTGGAGGCGGCGGGCGCTGACCGGGTGCTCACCATGACCCTGCATGCGCCGCAGGTCCACGGCTTTTTCAAGGTGCCGGTCGATCACCTCTCGGCCGACGTGGTCCTCAGCCAGCATTTCAAGGGCTGCGTGCCCGACGCCCACAACGGCGTGGTGCTGGCCCCTGACGCGGGCAGCATCAAGCGGGCCTCGCAGATCGCCCGCCGCCTCGACTCCGGCCTCGCCATGATCGACAAAGAGCGGATCTCGGACACCGAGGTCCGGCCCCGCGCCCTGATCGGGGACGTGGACGGCAAGACCGTCTTTATCGTGGACGACGAGATCAGCACCGCCGGGAGCCTGGTGGAGACGGTGAATCTGGCCCGGAGCATGGGCGCCAAGGACGTGTATGTGGCCGTCACCCACGGCGTGTACACGGGTCCGGCCATCGAGCGCATCGCGGCCCTCGACGTGACCCAGGTCGCCAGCACGAACACCGTGTACGTGTCGCCGGAGAAGATCGCCGCCTCGAACGGCAAACTCGCCGTGCTGGACGTGGCGCCCCTCTTCGCGAGCGCCATCGCCAATATCCACACGGGCGAGAGCGTCAGCACGCTGTTCGAGTAACCTCTCCCTCCCTTTTCCCACCCGCCCGCTAGACTCGCCCCGATGAGCGAGACACACGGGCGGGTGCGGGTTGGGCTGGAGGCGGAACTGCCGGAGGGCAGCCAGACCGAGGTGAGCGTGGATGGCCTCAGCGTGGTCGTCGTCCGCTACGAGGGCCAGTTCTACGCCCTGCGCAACAACTGCACCCACAAGGACTTTCCCCTGCTGGGCGGCGAGGTCAGCGCAGGCCGTATCACCTGCGTCAAGCACGGTGGCAAGTTCGACCTCGCCACTGGCAAGGCCAGAGCGCTGCCCGCCGTCAAGCCCGTGAAGCTCTACCGCACGGTGCTGGAGACGGGCGAGGTCTACGTCGAGCCGCTGTGAGGCAGGCCGTTTGACGGATGGGGCACGGCGCTGGGCGTGAGAGAGTGCGAGTCATGCACGTGCTGAATATCCCCGTCCCGCAGGACTTGTTGACCGCGTGGCGCACCTGGCTGGCCCCGGAGCGTCAGCCTTTCTTCTTGACGGGCGAGGAAGCGCGGGGGCTAGGGCTTCGCACGGTGCCCCGTGCAGAGGCGAGATTCACGCCCGAGGAGCGGGACACGTTCGCGCTGTGGCGGGTCGCGCCTGGGGCTGACCACGTCACCTGGTTCACCGAAGCGGAGTGGCTGTCCCTTTCCCCAGCCTCGCGCCGGGCACTGGTGCAGGCACAGGTGCGGCATGGCCGGGGTGCCGTGCCCCGCATCCGGGACTTTGCCGACCTGTTGCCCCATCTCCCCGGCTCGCGCTTCGTGTGGCGGCCGTCCCTGCTGTCGCCCGCTGTCCTGGCAAGAGTGGTCGCGCAGGATCAGCGGACGTGTCAGCGAGCCGAGGTGCCGGAACGCGTCTGGGACGCAGCGGCGAGTGTCCTTCCCGGAGCCCGTGAACTGGCAGGAACCTTCCCCCACGCCAGCGGCCCCAACTGCTTCAGCACGGTGATGGGCGCGGCGGGCGTGCCGGGAGCCGAGCGGGAATGGATGCAGCGTGACCCCTTCGAGGATTTCCTGGCGGAACATACCCGGCCCGGTGGCCGCGACGACGTGCCAGGAACAGTGCTGGTATGGCGGAACGCCGCAGGAAACGTGGAGCACGCCGCCGTCACCCTGGGGGGTGGCTGGGCGCTGCACAAGCCCTCGCAGACGTGGATGACGGCGCGGGTGGTGCTGCCCGTGCGCGACCTCATCCGGTCTTCGCGCACGCGGGGCTGGCGGCTGGGCCGCGTGGCCCTGGGCTAACTACTTCCCGTTGCGGGTGAGGCGCCAGAGGGTCACGGCGTTGGAGAGGAACAGCGCCGCGCACAGCACCGCGAAGATCACGTCCCCCTTCTGCACGAAGCGAATCCCCAGGATGCCCCAGCCGCACATCAGGGCGACGACCAGCCAGATGCGCCACGCGGGAGCGTTCACAGGGTTCTCCGGATCTTCATCCCTCCCACCCTAGCGCACCCCTCTGGGGCGGAGCGTCCCGCCCGGCGTGACGGCAGGGGCCAGCGCCGCCCGCACCGCCGCCTCCGCATTCAGGGTCCCCGCCCCGCAGGTTTTGCGGGGATCGGGGTCGCAGCGCCCGCCGGGAAAGGGCGTCGCCGTGCGGGTCAGCAGGTCGCGCACCTGCGCGGGCGTGAGCGTGGGCTTCAGTCCGAACAGCAGGCTGGCGACCCCGGAGACGTGCGGCGCGGCGAGGCTGGTGCCGTCGGGACTGCGCTCGCCACCCGGTCCGGTCACACTGCTCGCCAGGATGCCCCGCCCCCGATCGCCGCCGGGCGCGGCCAGGGCCACCGTGCGGCCCCAGTTCGCGTAGCCGGGGCGCTGCCCACCTTCCGACACGCTCGTCACCGTCAGCACGTTCCGGCACCCGGCGGGCGAGTACCCGGCGGCGTCGGCTCCGTCGTTGGCGGCCCCAGCGACGACCAGCACCCCCCGCGCCGTCACCGCGTCCACGGCAGCCTGAATGCGGGCGTCGCACCCGGTGAGCGGAATGAAGTCGGCATACAGACTGAGGTTGAGCACCCGCGCCGGATTGGGGTTTGCCGGTGCTCCCGCCACCGGGAGGCCCGTCGCCCACCGAATCCCGTCCGCGAGGTCCTGCGGGTCCACCAGCCCGTCCTGTCCCGCCACCCGCACCTGCACCACGCGGGCGCGGGGATTGATCCCCGCCATGCCGCGCCCGTCATGCGCCGCGCCGATCAGGTTGCCGATCACCTCGGCGTGGTAGGCGGCCTCGCCCACCCCGCCCGCGTCCCGGTCGCGCCCGTTGCCGTCCCCGGCCCGCGCCGCGTCCGACACGAAGTCGTAGCCACCCACCAGCCGTCCGGCGAGTTCCGGCGTGTTGACGTACCCGGTGTCCAGCACGGCCACTGTCACCGGAGCGCCCCGCCCAGTGCCCGCGAGCTGTGCCCACGCCCCCGACATCCGGATCGCGGTCAGGTTCCACTGCCGGAGGAAGAGGGGGTCGCCCGGTCGGTAGGTCCCCGCCGGGGTGGGGGAGGGCCGGGGAGTCGGCGCGGGTGTCACGTCCAGCGGCAGCAGCGGCGCGAGGGGCTGTGGGCGGCTCGGCTCGGGCTGAAGTTCGGGCAGATCGGCTGTCGCGGGTGGGGTGGGCAGCGGGACGATTCGCGGCACGGCGAGGGCAGATGCCCCCAGCAGGCCAACGGAAAGCAGGAGGGCACGGGCACGCTTCATCCCGGCAGTCTGGCGTGTGGGGCTGACGGGCGGCTGAGGGCTTCCTCGGACCGGGGCCGCACTACCATGCGGGGCATGACCCCCCAGACTGTCCTCTTGACCGGGGCCTCCAGCGGCATCGGTCTCGCCACCGCCGAGGCCCTCGCCGCGCGGGGCCACCGCCTGGTGCTGGCCGCCCGCCGCGCCGACACCCTCACGGCCCTGGCCCGCCGCCTCGACCCCTCCGGCTCGCGGGTGCTGGCCGTGCCCACCGACGTGACCCTGGACGCCGACCGCCGGGCACTGCTGGCGGCGGCGGAGGCGCAGTTTGGCCCGGTTGACGTGCTCGTCAACAACGCGGGCGTGACCGTCGAGCGCGGCTGGTGGTGGGACGATCCCGATCCGCTGCGGGTGCTGCGGGTCAATCTGGAAGCTCCCATCGAGCTGACCCGGCTGGTGCTGCCGTCCATGCGGGCGCGGGGGCGGGGCCACATCGTCAACATCGGCTCGGTGGCGGGGCGGGCGGCCACCAACGGCATGTACTCGGCGAGCAAGTTCGGCCTGCGCGGGTTCTCGCACGGGCTGCGGCGCGAGCTTCAGGGCACCGGGGTCACGGTCAGCCTGATCGCGCCGGGCTTCGTGAAAAGCGAGATGACGGCCTCCGCCCGCCTGCCCATGCCCGGCCCGGAGGTCGTCGCCCGCGCGGTGGCCGATGTGCTGGAGCGCCCCCGCCGCGAGGTCATCGTGCCGCGCGTGTACGCGGTGCTGGCCGCGCTCGACCACTTCTTCCCCGCCCTAGGGGACCGGGTGTCGGCGCGGATTATCCGGCGTCGGTATGACCACCGGGAGGGGTAGGCCGCCCGCACGCCACAAGTTTCCCTTCAGGCCCGCGCAGCCCCACTGGCGCGGCCGCTTGCGTAGACTGACCTCCGAGATGATCTCCGCCAAGACGACCTTCAAGGCGATTCAGCCCGCGCTGGAGCGGGGCGTGCTGGCCCTCGACCACGCGGTGAGCGGCTACGTGCAGCCCCGCCGGGCACGCGGCAAGCTGATCTTGCAGCCCTATGTCGGCTGGGGCACCCCGCAGTCGGTGGAGGTGCAGGGGCGCGTGCTGCTGCCCCGCACCCTGGCGCCCGCCAAGAAGGGCGACCCGCGCTGGCGCAACTTCCGCAACGTGCTGCGGCGGTTGCTCTCGCGCGAGGTAGGCGGCGTGCGCGTGACCGGGACCCTGGGGGGCGTCACCGCCAGCGACGTGAGCACCACCGACGGCTACTTCACCCTGGTCTTTGCCCCCACGCCGGGCGGGGACGCCTTCGCTCCCGGCTGGCACGAGGCGCAGCTTCAGATCGAGGGCCGCGAGGGGAGCACCCGCGCCCGCGTGCAGGTCGTCTCGGAGGCCCGGTTCGGCATCATCAGCGACCTCGACGACACCGTGATTCAGTCGGACGTGACCAGCCTGCCGCGCATGCTGATGACCGCGCTGACCGGCAACGCCCGCACCCGGCTGCCCTTTCCCGGCGTGGGTGCGCTGTACCGGGCGCTGACCCGCGAGGGCGAGGCCCGCAACCCGATCTTCTACGTCTCCAGCAGCCCCTGGAACTTCTTCGACCTGCTGTGGCAGTTTCTCGACTACCGCCGCATTCCGCTGGGGCCGCTGTTCCTGCGTAACTGGGGCTTCGATCTGCTGGGCGGGCACGGCGGCTACAAGCATGGGGTGATCGAGCGCATCTTCGGGCGCTACCCCGACCTGAAGTTCGTGCTGATCGGGGACAGCGGCGAGAAGGACCCCGAAATCTACGCCGAGGTCGTGCGCCGCCACCCCGACCGGGTGCTGGCCGTGTATATCCGCGACGTGACCGAGGCCAGCCGCGACGAGGGCGTCCTGAAGCTGCGCGAAGAGGTCCGCAAGGCGGGCGTGGACCTCGTGCTCGCCGCCGACAGCCTGAACGCCGCCAGCCACGCGATGAGCATGGGCCTGATTACGCCGGGCGAGTTTCGCAGCGTGCTGACGAGCGTGGCGCGGACGTACGAGACGTAGAGGAGGAGAGGCGCCAGCGACTAGAGCATTTGACAGAAGAATGAGTGCCGTTCTGACCCTCTCCCCTCGTGGGAGAGGGCCTTGCGAAGCAAGGGGTGAGGGGGCGCCCAGATCAACTCGACGAACATCTTCTTTCGTCAAATGCTCTAGTTGCTAGCCAAAGAAAGCGGGCCAGAGGGTTCCCCCTGGCCCGCTCGTTCGGTGTAGGTGTGGCTCAGCCCTGGGGGCCGTTCCCGCCCCGGCGGCCCCGGCGGCGGCGGCGGCGGTTGGCGTCCCCGCCCGCGTCGGCCTGCTGCGGCTGGGCCTGGGGCTGGCTGGAGCGGGGCGTCCCACCACGGGGGCCACTGCCGGGGCGACCGTTCAGGTCCCGCACCGCGCCCCGGTCGTTCGCGCCGCGCGAGTAGGCCGGACCCCGGCCGCCCCGGTCACCGCCGCGCCCGTCCTGCCCGAAGCGGCGTCCCCCGGAGCGGCCCCCCTCGCCGTGGCTCCCCTCGTCGGGAGGGAGGTTCTCCACGGTCCAGTCCCCGAAGTACATCCGCTGCACGGTGATGTTCACCGGGCGCAGGTGCTCGTTGCGTGGCCGCTCCAGCGTGATGACCCTGCGGCCACCGCGTCCGCTGCCGTTGGGGGTGCCCGAGGCACCGCCGGGGCGTCCACCCCGGTCGCGGTCGCGCCCCTCGCGGCTGCCCTGGGCCTGGGGGTCCCGCGTGGGGCGGGAGGCCGGAGTCGGGCGGGCCGGCTGGGGGTCGTCCAGGGTGAACTTGCGGGGCGCGGCGGTGCTGACCGTTTGCAGCTTCTCGCGCTTCTCGGCCTCGCGGTCCTCGCGGCGCCGGGCGCGGGGGCGGATGGGGTTGCCTTCCATATCGGTCTCCTGGGTGAAATCGATCTGCCGGGCCAGCGGGTTGACCTGGCTGATGGTCACGGTGACGCTGTCCCCGAGGCGGAAGTTCCGGCCATTGGAGCGCCCCCGCAGCATCTGCGCGTCTTCGATGTAGATGTAGTAGTCGTCGTCGAGGTTGGAAATGTGCAGCTTGCCCTCCACGCCGTTGTCGAGCGCCACGAACAGCCCGCTGGACACCACGCCCGACACGTTGCCGGGGAAGGTCTCGCCGAGGTGCTCCTGCGCCCACTTCGCCTGGTAGTACTTGGTGAGGTCGCGCTCGGCCTCGGCCGCCGCCCGCTCGCGCTCGGAGGTGTGCTCGCCCATGCCGGGCAGTTTCGCCCGCAGGTCGTTCACCGCCCGGCTGCTGGCCCGCAGCTCGCCCGAGAGCATCCCCTTCAGGACGCGGTGGACCAGCAGGTCGGGATACCGGCGGATGGGCGAGGTGAAGTGCAGGTACTCGTCGAAGGCGAGGCCGAAGTGCCCGAGGTTCTCGCCCGCGTACTTGGCCTGCTGCATGCTTCTGAGCAGCAGCGTGTTCACCACGCTCTCGCGCGGGGTGCCACGCACGCCCTTGAGCACGGCCTGGTACGCCTGCGGGGTGGGTTCCCCGCCGGGGAAGGAGATGCCCAACCGCGCGATGGCCGCCGTGACCTCCTGGAACTTCTGGAGGGTGGGTTCCTCGTGGATGCGGAAGAGGGCCGGAATCTCGCGCTGAAGCAGCTCGTGCGCCACCACCTTGTTGGCGAGCAGCATCAGGTCCTCGATCATCCCCCGCGCCGTTTCCTCGCGGATGGGGATCAGTTCCATGCGGCCGTCCGGCCCGACGTCCACCTTGACCTCGCGCAGCTTGAAGTCCAGCGAGCCCTCGCGCAGGCGCTTCTGGCGCAGCTTGGTCGTGATCTTCAGCAGCAGGTGGAGGTCGCCCTCCAGATGCCGGGCGTGGTCGGGCAGGGTGGCGGTCGCTTCCGAGTAGGCCTGCACCTCGTCGTAGGTCAGCCGCGCCTTGGAGTTGATCACCGAGGGGGCAAGCTGCACCTTCAGGATGTCGCCCTCGGCAGACAGCTCGACCAGCGCCGTCATCGTCAGGCGGTCCTCGTAGGGGACCAGGCTGCACACCCCGTTGGAGAGGTGCTCGGGCAGCATGGGCAGCACCCGGCCGGGCAGATAGACGCTCGTCGCGCGGGCGTAGGCTTCCTTGTCGAGCGGGCTGCCCTCGGTGACGTAGTGGCTCACGTCCGCGATGTGGACGCCCACCACGAAGGTGCCTTCCGGCGTGGGCTGGATGTGAATCGCGTCGTCGAAGTCCTTGGCGTCGCGCCCGTCCACCGTGAAGATGTTGAACTCGCGCAGGTCGAGCCTGCCCACCAGCGCTTCCTCGGGAATCTGGGTGGGAATGGCGTTCGCCTGCTCCAGCACGTCCTCCGGGAAGTCGCCGCGCAGCCCGTACTTGACGATGACGGCCTCGGTCTCGGTTTCGGGGTCGTCCTGCTCGCCCAGCACGCGGGTGACCTGCCCGAAGACCTCGTCCTCGCCGGTGCCCTCGGGCCAGAACAGCTCGGCCACGACGCGGGCGCCGCTGTGCAACTCGTCGATGCCCTGCGGCAGCAGCAGGATGCGGTGCCGGGCGCGGTGATCGTCGGGCTTGAGGATGGGGTGACCCTTGCTGAATTCCAGCGTGCCCACGAGCTGCTTGTAGGCCCGCTGCACGATGCGGACCACCGACGCGCGGGGGCTGCCGTCGCCGCGCTGGCCCCGGCGGGGTCCCCGGCTGCCGCCGTCGCGCCCCCCGTCGCCCCGGCCTTCCATTCGCACCAGCACGATGTCGCCGTTCCAGGCTTCCATCGTGTGCTCGGGGGCGACATAGAAGTCCTCGCCGCCCCCCTTGCCCATATTGCTGTCCGGCACCACGAAGCCGAAGCCCGCCGCCGACGCCTGGAAGCGGCCCCGGACGAGGTTCATCGCCTCGGGCAGTCCGTAGGTGCGCTTGCGGGTGCGGATCACCTCACCCGTGCGAGTCAGGTCGTCCAGCAGCGCTTCGAGGTCGCGCCAGCCCCCCAGCCGGTCGAGCATCTGGCGGGTGAAGGTGCGTTCCAGATCGCGCACGTGAATCGGGCGCCCCAGCTTGCGAAGCTGCGCCACGACCATCGCGCGGGCGGGGTCGTCCGACTCGGCCCGCTCTGCTTCGGCATGGGCCTCGTCTTCGTCTTCCGTCTCGTGCGGGAGGTCAATCAGGGGTTCGGGCGTGTCGGACTGCCCGTCGCCCGTCAGGGTGAGGACGGGGGCAGGCTCCTCGGTGGCCGGGGAAGACGCTTCTTCCACCTCGACGGACTCGACGCCACCCAGCACCTCGTCCAGCGGGGCTTCGGTGGATTCGGGCGCCGGGACAGTCTTGGCCTTGCGTCCGCGCCGGGTCTTGGGCACTTCCAGCAGCACGGGGTCGGTCGGCTCGCTCGCCACGGGCGGGAGCACGTCGGGCTGCGGTTCTGCGGCTCCGGTCAAGGGGGTGGTCTTCGCCTTGCGGCCCCGACGCGGCCCTGCGGGGGCTTCGGCTGGGGCGACCTCGGCGGCTTCCGCCTCGGCCACCGGGGGCACGGGGTCGGGGGTGAGCTCGGCCGTCGCTGTCTCCGCCACCGCTGCCTTGGGCTGGCGGCCCCGGCGGGCAGACTTGGCGGGGACCGGGGCTTCCGGCTCGGACAGCTCGGCGGTGGTGACCGGGCTCTCGGCCGTCACCTCCGGGGTGGGGTCAGATGCCGCAGCCGCCACCTTGCGCCCACGGCGGGGCCTGGGGGCGGGCACGGGTTCGGTCACCGCCTGCTGGGCGGGCTCGGCTGGTTCAGGAGTGGACTCCGCCGGAGCGGTCACGGCCCGCACGGAACGGCCGCGCCTGGGCTTAGGGGCTTCCTCTGCGGGAGGGGTGTCTTGGGGCTCCGCCTGCTCGGGGGGCGTGGTCGCGGCGGCCTTCGCCGGGCGTCCGCGCCGGGGGCGGGCCGAGGTCTGGGCCTCAGCCGACGGCGCTTCGGTGGCCGGAGCATCGGCGGCGGGGATGGTCTGTTCTTCGGAGGCGGTGCGCCGCAGCTCGTCCGGCGCCACGCGCTCCTTTTTCGCTCTGGGCATTCCTCACCTATCAGGACGTGCCCGTGGGACTCTATGTGGAGGTCGTTTCCGGCTGGGGGCGGCCACACGGCGTGGGCAGGCATCTGAGCCGAAACGACGCTCTCGCCCAGGGGCAGAGGGTCTCGCGCTTGTCTCGGGTCACGCCCGGCCCCTCCTGTCCAGGCGGTGCCCGGAGGCGGGGGGCAGGGGCGCAGTCCTATGACCCGGCAGCGCGGTCAGTCTACCATGCGGGACCTGACGGCACCTTGAGGACGACCTTAGATGGTCCCTGGCGCGGGCGTTATCCACCCCGTCACGGGCGCGTGGTCGCTGAGGCGGGCGGTGCGGTCCACCACGACCTCCCGCACCTCCACCCCGGCGGCCAGCAGGTAGTCGATGCGCCAGCCCACGTCGTTCGCGTAGGCGTTGCCCCGGTTGCTCCACCACGTGTATTCGGCCCGCTCGCCCAGGCAGGCGCGGTGCGCGTCGGTCAGGCCGCAGGCAAGGTGGGTGCTCATCCACTCGCGCTCGTGGGGCAGAAAGCCGCTGTTGCCCCGGTTGCCGCGCCAGTTCTTGAGGTCGAGTTCGCGGTGCGCCACGTTGTAGTCGCCGCCGATCACTAGGGGCAGGCCCTGCGCGAGCGTGCCCAGCGTCCAGGCGTGGTAGTCGGCCAGCACCCGGTCCTTAAACCCCTGCCGCTCGGGGCCGGAGCTGCCGCTGGGCAAGTACACGCTGGCGAAGCGCACCCCACGCACCACCGCGCTGAGCACCCGGCCCTCGGCGTCCATCTCAGGGTGATCCATGCCGGGGCGCACGTCCTCCAGCCCGTGCCTGCTCAGGATCGCCACGCCGCTGTAGCCGGGCTTGCGGGCCGGAAACCACGCGCTGCCGTACCCCAGCGCGGCGAACGGCTCGGGCATGGGGTCGGCGCGGACCTCCTGCAGCAGCAGCACGTCGGGCGCTTCGCGGGCGACCCAGCCTTCCAGCCCTTTTCGCAGGGCGCTGCGGAGCCCGTTGACGTTCAGGGTGGTCACCTTCAGGGGCGGCGCGAGCATCGGCGCGGAGGATAGCGCCTCGCCGGGTCGGGTACCCTGGGGGCACCATGGTCGAGATCAAGTTCCGGAGCGAGCAGGATGGCCGCGAGTTCGAGATGACCCACCCCCGCGCCGCCCGTGTCCTGGAGGACGTGCGGACCTGGGCCGAGGGGAATGGCTTCGCGCACGTCACCTTCTGGCGCGACGCTGCGGACGAGGAAAGGCTGTGGGTGCAGCTCGGGGACGACCGCCTGAACTACTGGATTCCCGTGAGCACCTTCACCGAGGGCCGCCACGAGACGGTCGAGATGCAGCTCGACTACGCCCGTGGTGCCCAGCGCCGCAGCGCCGCCGGATACGAGCGCTTCGATAAATAGCCCTGTCTTAGCGCCGCTCCACCTCGACCCGCAGGTGGAGCGTGTCCGTGAGGGGGGAGGGCAAGTCACGCCCACTGAGGTTTAGCCCGTAGCTGGCCGCCAGTGCCCGCACGTCCTCCGGCGTCAGCACGACCGGAAAGACGAGGTCGGCTTCGGTGGGTGGGGGAGGGGACTCCCACAGCGCCTCACCCAGCCTCCGCAGCCGGGCGAGGTGCCATTCGCCCTGCGCCGCCACGACGAGCCGACCTCCGGGCCGCAGCACCCGCCGCGCCTCGGCCACAGCGCGGGCCGGGTCGTGAAGGTGGGCCAGCACACGCACGAGGAGTACGGCGTCGAAGGAGGCGTCAGGGAAGGGGAGTTGCTCGGCCACGCCGCGCTGAACGCCTTCCCCCGGTTCAGGGTCCAGCCCGACCACTTCGCCCCGGTGGCCCCGTGCCCTCAGCGCTCGCAGGAGCCGCCCCTCGCCCGCGCCCACGTCGAGCACGCGGGCGGTGGGGGAGAGGCGCAGCGCGTTCAGCAGCGGCTCCTCCGGCCAGCCCAGCCCCAGCTGCCGCGACAGCCTCGCGTCCCTGTCCCGCCAGCCTCCCGGAGTCATCCTGCGCAGTCTGGCACGGCTTTTACAGCCTCCTTGTGAAGACTCCACACAACGTTTATAACGTGGCGGCATTTACGTTTCGGGCGAGGGGCGCGGGCGAGAGTTGACCCGTGTTCGGGGCAGGACCACCCTCCCCGAGAGTTCTTGCGAAAGGCAGGTTTAACGATGAAACTGTCCAACCTGATGTACGTGCTCGGCTTTGTGTCCATGGCGATGTCCGCCGGTTCTTTCACCGCTGGCAAGGCGGACGGCGGCGAAGGCGACAAGGGCGGCGAGGAGAAGCAGCGCAGCGGCCTGTTCGTGGGCTTCTGGCCCCCCACGTTCTTCATCCTCGGCAAGATCATCGAGGACCGCGAGAACCACAACAAGAACATCCTCACGGGCGAGTAAACCAACCAAAGAGGAAGGGACGTGGTGTAAGGCCACGTCCCTTCTTCTTGTGTGGGTCACATCTCCATGCGGGTCTTGAGGAAGTTGGTCATCACGGCGCCCCGCTTGTAGAAGGGGTTGTCCATGATCTTGATGTAGAGCGGGATGGTGGTCTTGGGACCGTGAATCACGCTCTCTTCGAGCGCCCGCTTCATGCGGCTGATCGCCTGCTCGCGGCTGTCGTGGTGGACGATCAGTTTGCCGATCAGCGAGTCGTAGTGCGGCGGAATTACGTAGCCGGTGTAGGCATGGCTGTCCACCCGCACGCCGGGGCCGCCCGCGAAGTGCACGTCGTCAATCTTGCCCGCCGCCGGGCGGAAGTCCTTGTCGGGGTCTTCCGCGTTGATGCGGCACTCGATGGAATGGCCGTGCAGCTTCACGTCCTCTTGCCGCAGGTGCAGGCCCTCACCCGCCGCGATCTGAATCTGGAGCCGCACGAAGTCGAGGCCCGAGATCATCTCGGAGACGCAGTGCTCGACCTGAATCCGGGTGTTCATCTCCATGAAGTAGTAGTTGCCGTCGCGGTCCACGATAAATTCCAGGGTCCCCGCGCCCGCATAGTTCACGTGTTTGGCGAGCCGCACACCCGCATCCAGAATCTCCTGCCGCAGCGATTCGGGCAGGGTCGAGGGCGCTTCCTCAATCAGTTTCTGGTTGCGGCGCTGAATGGAGCAGTCGCGCTCGCCGATATGGATCACGTGGCCCTGGCCATCGCCCATGACTTGCACCTCGACGTGCCGGAATTCTTCGAGGAACTTCTCCATGATGATCGCAGGGTCCCCGAAGTACAGCCGCGCTTCCTCCTGCGCCTGTGCAAAGCCCCTGGCGAGTTCATCCTGGGTGCGGATGACCTTCTGGCCGCGCCCGCCGCCCCCCGCGCTGGCCTTGAGCAGCACCGGATAGCCGATCTGCTTGGCGGCGAGCAGCGCGGCGTCCACGTCGTCCAGCACGCCCGTACCCGGCACCACCGGCACCCGGCTCTGCGCGGCGATGTCGCGCCCGCCCGCCTTGCTCCCCAGCGCCCGCATGGATTCCGGCGTCGGCCCGATAAAGACGAGGCCGTGCTCGCGGCACATCTCCGCGAAGTCGGGGTTTTCGGCCATGAAGCCGTAGCCGGGGTGAATCGCCTCGGCGCCGGTCATCAGCGCGGCCGAGAGGATGTTGGGGATATTCAGGTAACTGGCGTTCGAGGCGGGCGGCCCCACGCACACCGACTCGTCGGCGAGGAGTACGGGCAGACTCTTCTCGTCAGCAGTGGAGTACACCACGACCGTCTGAATGCCCATCTCCCGCGCGGTGCGGATTACGCGCAGGGCGATCTCGCCGCGGTTGGCGATCAGGATTTTCTTGAACATGTTGCCCTCCGGGGCGGCCAGCCGCCAGCGCCCAGCGGCCAGAGCTGGAAGCTGGCGGCTGGAAGCTCTCACTCGATGATGAACAGGGTCTGCCCGTACTCCACCGGCTCGGCGTTCTTCACCAGAATCTCGCGCACGACGCCCCCGGTCTCGGCCTCGATCTCGTTCATGAGCTTCATCGCCTCGATGATGCACAGCACCTGTCCGGCGCTCACGGTGTCGCCCACCTTGACGTAGGCGGGCGCGTCGGGGCTGCTCGCCGCGTAAAAGGTCCCCACGATGGGGGCCTTGACCGGAGTACCGGCGCTGGCGGGCTTGGCGGGGGCCGCCGCGGGGGCAGGCGTCTCGGCGGCGGCGCTGGTGGAGGCCGCAGGTGTCGGAGCGCTGGGGGCCTCGGCGGGAGCGGGTGCCGGGCTGCTTGCCGCTGCTGGCTGGAAGCTGGGCGCCGCGTGGGGGGCCGGAGCAGGGGCGCTTGCCGGGGCTGCCATGCCCACCGCCTGCGGCCCGCGCTTGAGGTCGAGGGCGAACGAGCCGGTCGTCAGGCTGAACTCGCGCACGTCGGCCTGGCTGAGGGCGTCGAGGATCTTTTTCAGGTCGTCTGGGTTCATGGTTCCTCCCGGAAGGGTAAGCGGTGCGGGTGGGCTTAGGCGGTCACTCGCCGCCGAACAGGGGCGAACTGAACCGAGTCTAACGGCCGCAGGAAACGCCGCCCCCACACTCGGGAGGCGGCGCTTCGGGCGGGGGTCATCAGGCGCGGCTGAGGTACTGGCCCGTGCGGGTATCGACCTTCACGTCGGTGCCCTGCTCCACGAAGAGGGGCACCTGCACGACCGCGCCCGTCTCCAGGGTGGCGGGCTTGGTGCCGCCGGAGACGGTGTCGCCGCGCACGCCGGGGTCGGTCTGGGTGATCTTGAGAATGACCTGGTTGGGCAGCGTGATGCTCAGGGGCTTCTCGCCGTACATCGCCACCTCGATCTCGGTGTTTTCCTTCATGAACTTGCTGGCGTCACCCACCAATGAGGGGGGCAGGTGGACCTGATCGTAGGTTTCCAGGTCCATGAACACGAAGTCCGAGCCGTCCTTGTACAGGAACTGCATCTTCTTGCCCTCGACGTAGATGTCCTGCAATTTCTCGCCGCTGTTGAAGGTGCGGTCCACGATGGAGCCGGTCTCCATGTTGCGGAACTTGGTCACGACCTTGGCCCCGCCGCGCCCCATCTTGAGGTGCGAGTACTCCAGGCACTCCCACAGCCCGCCGTCCATCTCCACCTTGGTGCCGTTGCGCAGTTCCGTCACGCTGATCATGTCTGTCTCTCTCCTTGTTCCGAGCCCTGCCAGGGGCGCGGGCCGTGCCGGTGTGGCCGTTCCAGTCTGGATTTGGCCGGGGCGCTCCCCCAGGTCTGCCGGGGCGCCGCTCGGCAACAGGCCGGATTCTAGCAGAGGCGGCCCGGAGCGCACTCAGGTGCGCACCCGGAGCACACTGTCCAGCCGCCCCGCCCGTCCGGCGTCACCGTGCCCGGTGCCACGTGGACCCGTACCCCCTCCCCGCCAAGCTGCCAGCGGTCGCCCTGGAGGCCCGGCTGAAGGTCCAGCGGCAGCCCCGCCACTTCCAGGCGGTGAGCCCGCAGCGGACTGTCCCCCCACGCGAGGGCCGGAAACCCGACCAGTTCCACCTCGCCCCCCGGCCCACGCAGATGCAGGTAGCGGCGGTGCAGCAGGGCTCCGCCCGGCAGCGCGTGGAGGTTGAGCGGATCGAAGCCCACCACGGGCCAGGGCTCTCCCAGCTCCAGCACCAGGCGGGGGCCGGGCAGTGCCCGGAACTCGGCCTCCAGGGCAGCGAGGTCGGCGGCGGTCTTCGCGGCGGCCTGCGTCCCTGCCCCTCGCAACGCCTCGCGTGGGGACGGGCGTTCAGCCACGCCGACCCGTGCCCCCAGAGCCTCGTCCAATGCCGTGCCCGCCAGCACCTGGGCCTGCCACTTATCCCCGACTCGGGCCAGGAGATGGGCCAGGGCCGCGCCACTGCGGTAGGCCCACTCGCGGGGGGTGGCGGAGGCATCCTGCTCACCGTCCAGCCGGGACACCTCGTCCAGAAAGCGCGTCTCGACGAAGTGCGCCAGCCCTTCCCGCGTCTCCATCCGCCGCTCGTAGCGGACGTGCTCGGGGGCCAGCGCCGCGAACCGGGCCTGCCGCCAGGCCAGGGCGTGGCAGGCGTGCGCTTTCCAGTCCGCCGGGTGGGCCAGCGCCGCTGCGAGACAGGCGGCCTCCTCGGCGCGTGCGTGGAGGACCCCAGGGTCGGTGCGGGGATAGGTCAGCCCGTCCAGCTCGTCGGCCTCCCACGCGGGCGACGGGTAAGCGGCTTGGTGGACATGGAACGCCTCGTGGACGAGCAGGGCCGCGAGCCGCCGCGCGTCCAGCTCCGCCAGACCATCGGCCAGGATCCCCGCCGCGAGCGCCCCGCCCGGCAACGTGACCGCCGTGTTCGCCACCAGCGCCGGATGACGCCCCGGCCAGCGCCAGCCGCCGTCGGGGTGGGGGTGCCAGCCGGCCTCCTGCGGGTCGGCGCCAGTCAGGTGGGTTTCCTCGCCGTCGAAGCTGAGCAGGGGAACCTCGGCGGGCCGGAAGCCGGGCCACAGGTCCTCCGGCGCGGCCCGGACCTGCCTGCGGGCCTGTGCCAGTCGGGAGGAGAGCGGGGAAGGGGGCATGGGGGAGTGTACTGTGCCCCGCGCCCGCCCCGATTTGCTACACTGCCAGGGTTGCATGGCCCCCGCCCCCATGTCTCCGTGACCTCCTGTACAAAGAGACTGGGTCCGGGACGCGGCGCGGGTGAGGCGGCCACTGCGGACCCCGGAGGAAACACGCACATGGAACTGAGAGCCATCCCCCGCACCGGCCAGCAGAAGCTGGCGCCCGGACTGATCCCCGCCGTCGCCTACAACAAGGAGAAGAACGTCTCCTTCGCCATCGAGCGCAAGGCCTTTGACCGCGCCTTCCGTCAGCAGGGCACGACGGGCCTGTTCGACATCACCCTCGAAGGCGGCGAAACCTTCCCGGCCCTCGTCAAGACCGTCCAGATGGACAAGCGCCGCCGCGAGGCGATTCACGCCGACTTCTACCTGGTGACCTACGGCGAGCCGGTGCAGGTCAGCGTGCCCGTGCATACGTCGGGCAAGAGCCAGGGTGAGGTCATGGGCGGCCTCGTTGACATCGTGGTGCACAACCTCGATATCGTGGCCCCCGGCCCCCGCCGCATCCCGCAGGAAATCAGCGTGGACGTGGCTGCCCTGAACATCGGCGACCACGTGACCGCCGGACAGATCAAGCTCCCCGAGGGCGTCAAGCTCGCGGTGGACGAGGACCTCGTGGTCATCAGCGTGCTGCCGCCCCGCCTCAGCGCCGAGGAGCTGGAAGCCGAGACCCAGGCCGCCCAGGTTGCCGGTCTGGTCGCTGCCGGGGAACTCTCCGAGGAAGCCGCCGCCGCCGTGTTGGAGGGCGACGCCAGCATCGAGGAAGTCAAGGCCGAGGCCGCCGAGGGCAGCGAAGCCCAGCGCGAGACCGCCGAGGCCAGCGACGAGGCCAACCAGGGCTAAACCCCCTTTGCGTCGGGGCCGGGATTCCCAGTCGGGGGTCCCGGCCTTCGTTTATTCCCCTGCACCTCGCAAGCAGGTCACCCGTTCCCCGGACGGCCGCTCGCCGCAGCGCCGCGCCAGCTCGTACAGGGCGGGAAGGGCGCCTCCGACCCTGGTCAGCGCCGCCCCGAATTCGGGCACCAGCGTCGCGTAGGCCGCGACCGAGGCGAGGGCCGCGTTATTGACCCCGGCGGCGAACCAGCCATCGTAGCCCGCATAGCCACCCCAGCTCGCTTTGAGCGCCGCGTAGCGGTCCTGCAAGCCCGCTAGCACTGCCGCCTTGCGCGTGCGCATCTCCTCCGGCGCGAGGGGCTGCGCGTAGAGGGCCTGCAACTCGGCCCGCGTGCCCAGCAGCAGCGCCTCGAACGCCTGCGCCCGCTCCTGACCCACCTGGTCGGCCTCGGCCAGGTCCGGGGTGCCGTGGGCCGCCAGCCAGCGCCGCCAGCCTTCCTCCTCGACGGCGGTGGCGAAGGACTCGTTGTAGACGGTATCGCCGGGCACGTAGACGGCGGGGTGGGCGAGTTCATGGATCACGGTGCGGATCAGGGAGGGGTCGGGGTAGGCCAGCATGGTCGAGAGCACCGGGTCGCGCAGGTAACCCAGCGTGCTGTACGCGCTCACGCCCCCTACCCGCACGTCCTCGCCTGCCGCCCGCCGCGTGTCGGCGTAAGCCCGCGCGTCCGCCTCGCGGAAGTAGCCCCGGTAGCCCACGCATCCGGCCACCGGAAAGCAGGAGGTCAGCAGGTCCAGCCCGAACTCCGGTGCCCGGAACACGTTCCAGACGACGTAGGGGCGGCCCACATCCACATATTTGCGGTAGGCCCCCCGGTCGGGCAGACCCAGCTCGCCCACGGCGAAGGCGCGGACTTCCTGCACCAGCGCCAGCTTGCGGCGCGTCTCCGGCGGGGTCGTGGGGTCCGCCAGTACGTCCGCCACGGGCCGCGCCCGCACCAGCAGGTCGAGTTGCCCGGTCGCCGCCTGGGTCAGATACCGGACCTCGCCGCAGCCACTCAGGGTCAGCATCAGCACTCCGCCCACCACCCAGGCTTTCATGGGGTGCAGCATAGCGGCGGGCGCGTAGGCTGGAGCATGGTCCCCGAATCCCTGCCTCTCGCGCCCAATGGGGATGTGCCCAACAACCCCCGCCCCGTGCTGATTTACCGCGCCGCGCTGACGGACCGCACGCCTGCCCAGATTGAGGGGCATCTCTCCAAACGCGGCTGGACGAACGCCTGGCGAAACGGCATCTACGACTTCCACCACTACCACTCGACCGCCCACGAGGTCCTTGTGGTCGTGCGTGGGCAAGCTCGCCTCACCCTGGGCGGCGAGGGTGGCTCGCAGGTGCCGGTGGGCGAGGGAGATGTGCTCCTCCTGCCCGCCGGGACGGGCCACCGGAACGACGGCAGCAGCGCCGACCTGCTGGTGATCGGCGCCTATGCGGGGGGCCGGGAGTGGGACCTATGCCGCCCGGAGGAGACGGACGTGGAGGCGGCGCGGGAGAGGGTGGGGCAGGTACCGGACTGGGAACGCGCACCGACCGACTGAGTGGCCTCAACTTTAAGGGTGGCTTCAGGAGCCGCCAACGCCTCTTCTGAAGGGGAGTTCCGCCCGTCGACGGCTCCTCCGTACCCTGTGAACATGACGACCAAAGCCATGAGCACCCTCGCGCAGAAGATGCGTGGCATGGACTACTGCCTGCTGACCACCGTGAGCAGCCACGGCCGCCTGGCCTCGCGCCCCATGAGCAACAACGGCGAGGTCGAGTACAACGGCACCTCGTACTTCTTCACCTGGGCCGACTCGCGCATGGCAAAGGACATCGCCGGAAACAAGCACGTGCAACTGAACTTCAAGGCCGACAAGGGCTTTCTGTTCGTCTCGGTGCAGGGCGAGGCCCGCGTGCTCACCGACCGCCGCGTGATGAAAGACCACTGGCACGAGGAGCTGCGCCAGTGGTTCAAGGAGGGCCTCGACACTGAGGGGCTGGTGATGCTTGTCGTGGATGCCAAGCGCATCCAGTGGTGGGGCGAGGAGGACGGGCAGATTGAGTTGTGAGCGGACAGACTCCCCGCCGCCCATCGACCCCGCCAAGGTCTGGCGCTGGGCCTACGGCGACTTCCTCGCCAACACGGGGCGGGGCGTCCTAGCGGAATACCTCGTGGCGCGGGCCGTGGGCTGCACCCACCGTCCCCGCGTCCAGTGGGACGCCTATGACCTGCGAACCGACGACGGCCTGAAGATCGAGGTGAAATCGGCGGCTTACCTGCAAGCGTGGCCGCAGAGGCGACCCAGCCCCATCCGCTTCGACATCGGCCTCAAGTACGGGTGGGATGCCGAAACCAACGTCTCCGCGACCGAGGCGACTCGCTCGGCGGAGATGTACGTCTTCTGCGTTTTCACGGCGCGGGAGCGGGCGAGCGCCGACCCCCTCGACCTGGGGCAATGGTTCTTCCTCGTCTGCTCGACCCGCCGCCTGAACGCCCGCTTCGCCACCCAGAAATCAGTCTCCCTAACAGCTCTGGAGGGCTTGGGACTGGCACGGGTGCCGTTCGCTCTGTTGGGAGAAACGATTCAGCGTGAAGCGGCCAGCCCCCCCACAGGACTGACCGCTGATGGCTGAAAGCTGACTGCTTTCCTTACGCCGCCCCCACCTTCTCCGCAATGATGCCCTCAATGTACTTCACCACACTCTGGAGCGGCACCCGCGAGAGCACGTCTTCCAGAAAGGCGGTGACGAGCATCTTCTCGGCGAGTTCCTTGTGGATGCCGCGCGAGCGCAGGAAGAACAGGGCCTCCTGATTGACGGGGCCGGTGGTCGAGCCGTGCGAGCAGCGCACGTCGTTCGCGT